>PATC01000007.1 GCA_002712285.1 Methanobacteriota archaeon | reverse complement strand
ATTCGAAGCTTAATCATCCCTCCAGTCCATTCAGGTGCGTCTTGCACATACCCCTTGAGGTAATCAGGACAGATAGGATTCGAAATCCACCCTTCGATGGTATGTGATGAGTTTGCGTAGAGGAATGGGTCCATCGCTATGGCGTCTAATGGGACTATGCCATCGATAGGAATTTCAGGTTCAGGTTGGTTGCCAAGGTCAATCATCATACAGATTGTTGCCTTACTGTTACTCCATTGTAATCGTCCTGTCCAATTTTCACGATATTCATCCAATGGTGGTTCTCCGTTATTATCCATAATTGCGCACAATGCGTCATCTGCTGTTGGCCCTCTGAGCATTAGATTGTCACCCTCCATCTGAAGGGTCCCGTCGATGGTGACCAATTTACCTACGTCATAGGATAGGCTCATGGCGTTAGCCGACCACCGTAACTGAGCCGGTCCAGCCTCATGGATGACCTGCAGAGTGGAAGATTGCGAGAACATTTGATATCGCAAATTTCTCGAGTCGAATAGAACCCATCCCGTTAGGCGAACCTTACTACCTGCCTCATAGTTATCCATCACTCTACCCTCCAATCTAACGTAGAGCATGTGATCTGCATTCGAGTATGATGGATTATCTTGTAGATAGAAGGATTGTCGGGTGATGTTAGGTGCGATTGATTTGCCGACGTAAGCCTCGACAATGATTGATTCTCCTTCAAATGCAGTAGTATTCCGCGCTAGTTCAGAAAGGCTAGTCCACGTTGGAATAACATCCGCTCCGGCTTTCGCATAAACTGCCCCTCTTCCACTAGATTGTAGCCAAATACTTCCATTCCATTCAACAATTTCACCTTCCACATAGACAATTGAACCAATTGCAGGAATATTGGATTCGTTGATGTATCCGTTCTTTACCCAACGAACCTCTGCGACAGTGTAACCATCGTCCTTGTCCATCACTTGCATATCGATTCTATCATCGCCGTCCCCATAGGGGTCGCGAATCCAAGATGTTAGGATACCTTCGATTTTCACCGTCTCCCGGGGATACTCTGGTAGGTCCCCGATAGGCACAAGATCAGGTTCCCGTACCACTGCGTAGAAGTTCATCGTCATCACGAGTAGAAGAGATGTCAGGAACATCACCCACATGCGAGCCATGTTATCGGTTCAGGATGAACGAAGGCATGAATGTGTTGAACACAACTAATTCGCCGACGATTCTATTTCATTCGATGTATTGTCGCTCTTCATGCGGGGTCTCCGAAGGCACATGACTGCCCTCCTGTGTCTCGTTTTGATGTGTTCAGCTAATACGTTGTCTCCCCTCGAAATAGGACTCCAAGTTGGATTCGTGGAAGACAACGATGATCCTGTGCGAAATGAGATACTCGCCTCAGTGCCAATCTGGGTGGTGGGTGACCAGTGGACCTACACTGTGATGCTCGATGCAATTAGTCTCGTAGAAGATGCAGAGGACCTTGAAGGTGCTTCGTTGGATATTCTCACAGGTACCGCGACTCGAACCGTCGCTTCAGTAACTGATGGTAGGAGTTATGGGCTAAATGAGCCGCTTTACCTCATTAGCACAACGATGTTCGTTCAAGGGCAAGGAGTATTCCCTGCTCCGGCTATTGGCGCGGTCGAAGGTGTACTCCAGATTTCAATGGCTGAGGCTATGTTAGTTCGTGTTGCAGATCTCGGCATTGTACGTGTTGCTCGCAGTATTGATATTGATTTTGATTCCGTGGTGAATATCGATATTGCTGATGTGGAGGAATTCGCTAACTATACCCCTGTTTACGAGATATACGACTTCCCCATTCGTTCAGAGGATGTTCATCTTCTATCGTTAGAGAGATCGATGGAATACTCTGGTGATGGCCTAGTCAGTTTTCCAGGAGAAACCCAGTACAACAATACTGAACGTTCGGTTGGCCCAATTTCTGTAATTGAATCTGAATTACTGAGTATTCCATGTGACGGGGGTGCTCTTGCCATTGTTGAACGTGCAGATGATGGAGTAGTGATTGAAGAACGTCATTACTGCCCCTCTATTCGTAATGATGTGTATTGGAAATCTCACGATATCGGTTTGAATGGAGTCAAGGGAGAATTCCATTTGATTTCCCATATTGCTGGTGTTGACCTTAGTTCATCTCCAAACACTCCTTTAGTCACTGTAGTTCTAGAGGATGATGATGTTCCTCTGGATGGAGCAATCAATATCACGGTTGACGTTCTTGATGTCGATGGATCTCCAGCAGTAGGTGATGTTCACCTTTACCGTGGTCTTGGTCATGAGACCGTTACGTTGTCTTCTGGTCAAGCCACTTACAATGTAACATCTGGAAATAACACGGATGATACAATAACAATTGATGATTGGGCGAGTCATGGATTCGTGATTTGCTATGACCATGATCCTGATGCTAACACATTTCGGGCCTGCGGTGTCGCAACAGTAACTATCCAAGGTTCGGCTATTGGCAAAGTAATCCGTGAACAATTGATTTCTGATTTATCAATCCTCATCGATGACATCAGTAGTTCGGGACAGAAGGCCCACCGGACGATCAGATTCTGATGGATTTCCTCGTAGACGTCGATCAGTTTCAACAATACGTTCCGCAACTTCGTCGATTAAATCCTCATTCACAAGGTTGTAAGCGCGCCATCCAATCCATCCTATTCCCGTTAACAAGACGATTGTAATCAATGCCCCAAAGAAAAGGACACTAGCTCCAGTTCCTCCGCTAACTTGGGTGCCACGTTGTTGCTCCAATGAATATGACCAATCAGTAAGTTGTATTGTTGCTAACAGTTCGCCGTTTTCTCTGAATTCACTGCGAACTATGTATCCTTCTTCATCAAGCCATTGCGTGTTGTTTCGAAAGCCACCGGCTTCTAGAACTTCAACTCGTGTCGCTTCTTCTTTGATGTCCGCATTTTCTCCGAGATATACATTCACCTCGTCCATTACAGTCCAAGACCAAGTTGAAATTTCAGAATTCGACTGTATCTCAGTTTCATTCCAAACGCCTCCGTTGGAGCGTGTCCGTTGATTGTATTCTCGATCTACATTCTCCTCAGTAGTCCATGTATCTCCGATGCGGAAGGTCTCTGGCCAATCCCCTGAATAGGTGGCATTATTCCATTGTGTTGTCTCAATTTCAACTGTATTGTTTTCTGGTCCAACGGTAAAGGAGATTAGATAATTCCAGACATATTTGCAGTCTGAAAACGCAGGAACGATTCCTACTCTATCTATTGGTTCCCAACATTCGACATTCATTTGAATGGTGATATTGAGTAAATCGGATTCAAACATAGTTGAACCATTTTCCCACACCGTCTCCATAACGATTCTATGACTTTGCTGAGCATATCCGCAGTTTCCATCCCAAGCTGGACGTGTACATTCTCTTTCACTTCCAAACACAGTAGTCAATCGTTCTCCATCTGTCTTGTCTACAGAAATCGGTTTAGTACCATTGAAGACAAAATTCTCAAAATTTCTAATTGCGAAAGTGTCGTATCCCATATATTCGAACCGATCTCCATCAGTCCATTTTGGCGTTACAACCTCTGCATTCGCGATTGGTGTGAAGGCTAAGGTGGCGATTAGTGAGCCAAGAAGGACACCAACCATTGCCCTCTTCATAGATGCGAGATACATCACCTCAACTTGATACCAGCGATGTCAGGGTCAGTTTTGCGCGGGTTTCATTTGGGGGTCTTGATTCGCACCAATACATGGGTACTGGCCGACTTCACATTCTTCGTTTCATTATGTTCCTGACTATTGCTGTGATGCTTACTCCTATCGCAGCGCCTATGGCCATGGAATCCACAACTGAATCTCTTTCCGGGGAGAAGCCTTGGTGGGAGACCACGAATATGGATCAAGACCGTGATCGTATCCACGATGCAGTTTGGATGGCAGTCGCTGGAATGAGTGGTGGAGATTGGGTAGATGAAGACGGCCGAATTGGAGTAATTATCGATTTTGATCACACCCCAACAGCTGAAGACGAAACACTTCTCTCTGAATCTGTTGATATTGTAATCTCATGGCGCTACCACCTCATCGACTCTATCGCGGGGAGAATTGCAGTTGGTGACCTCTTTGACGTGCTTGATGTCCCTGGTGTTGTTTTCGTAGAACTCGACGGCCGACTTGAGGTTCAGATGGAGGACGTAGTACCTTACCATGGCGTAGATACCGTTTGGGAGGATACTGGCTACACAGGCACTGGTTCTGTAGTTGCAATAATTGACACAGGAATTGATTCGGATCATGCAGGCCTTGATGATCTTGATGATAATAATGAGACGGATGANCCCAANGTAATCGCTTTCTATGACCCNGTNAACACTCCAGAACTTACCAACGGNACTGAAATCAAGGCCTTCGATGATCAAGGTCANGGGACACATTGTGCAGGAATTACNGCTGGGACTGGNGCACCTGAAATGGTCCATGTTGGAGTAGCNCCNCAGGCACAACTCGTAGGAGTGAAAGTACTCGATGCTGGCGGNTCTGGTTCNTTCTCAGTTGTGATGGCAGGNATGGAGTGGACTGTTGACAAGAAGCATGTGTTCAACATNCGCGCTGCNAGTATGAGCCTTGGAGGTCCAGGTGCAATTGAGTGGACCTCTTCTGAGGAAGAATCTGTCAACCGTATGGGTAATCGAATGATGGCCGAAGGTATCGCGCTGTTCATCGCCGCTGGAAACAGTGCGGTTTCTGCCCAGATTGGGACTCCAGGGTCAGCTGAAGATGTAATTACAGTCGGCTCACTTGACAAGAATGGCGCTATTGCAGTTTATTCGAGTCAAGGTCCAACCGAGGAAGGGAGAGTTAAGCCGAACATCGCTTTCATTGGTTCAAGTGTTATGGCGCCCGATTACAATACGGGTACAGGTTACACCTCGAAGTCTGGCACTAGCATGGCAACACCTGGAGCAGCAGGTCTCGCAGCGTTGATGTATCAGGCAAACCCCGACATCTCACCTTTTGACATTCGTAACATCATGCAGGAGACAGCGATTTACCGGCCATGTCATTACATGCTTGCAAACGAACCTTGCATGGATGATTTGGTCCCCAAGAATCGTCAGAATAATGTCTACGGCCATGGTGAGACACGATCTCCTGAGTCCGTCGCTGAGGCAGCGAACTACGTTTACGGCCTAGACATGACCATGAATATCTCACTTCAATCCGAACCTACGACGGACAATAAAGTCCATGTCGGCCCTGGGGAAGGTATCGAATACGAATTGTCCGGTGATCCAGTAGAGGTTCAGTGGCGGACTTGGGACATGCGGGATACATGGATGGATATCGCAGAGCATGATTCGGGAGATGAAGAGGTTACCATCACGCACACGATGTTAGTGGATCGATTGACGGAACTCCCCGAAGTTGAAATTGAGGGCAATCACACAATCCTTCTCCGCTCTATCCGTGGTCCTAACGCTTCAGCAAACATGGTGACTCACATCCATGTCATGGGGTCTGAGCCCCTAATCGAGGTTGAGGAAGGGTCACAAGGGATGGTTGCTGCACTTTCGTTCGTCGTTCTCCTTTTGGCAGGAGTCATTAGTCTTCTAATGGTTATACTCTATCGAAATTCAACCCTTGATTCCGGACATCGTCTCGATGATTACTCTAGTCATGTCCCAGAGTCAACTTCAGTCGACGCGGATTTAATGACTACTTTCCAATCCAAAATTTCTAATCCTCAAGCAGAGATTCTTACAGAATATGGTTCGATGACGGTTGCGCAACTCAAGGATGTTCTGAAGTCGAAAGGAATGTCCACATCTGGTCGAAAGGCGGAACTGATTGAGCGTCTTACCAACGAGTGATATGGTAGTCGACGTTGGGGCAGTTTTGATTTCTGCCATCATGGCAGGTGCTGTTGCTATTGCAGCAACACTTGTAATTGAGCGATGGGGTGGTGCTCTCGGTAGTTTGGTAGCGATCCCAACGACAATCGTGCCTGCAGCTATTGGAATTTGGCACGGTAGTTCTTCGGTAGAAGCTCATGCTAATGCGATGTCGATGGTCCCTATCGGGATGCTGCTGAACATTCTTTTCCTCGGAGCATGGCGTGTACTCCCTCCTCGATTAGAACATCGCTGGTCAGGTGGTTCACTTGTCACCTTGGTCTCAATTCTATCTGTGGGAGTATGGCTAGTTGCAGCAGGGATATCAACAACAATTGTCTCAACTACTCTTACCTCGATAGCGCCACTTTGGATTGGTACTTTCGCCACCTTGCTGGGTTTCAGTATCGGCCTTCGCGCGCTTAAAGATCCACCAGATGCGCCTGCGGGACGTAACCGAGTCCATCCATTCTCTATTTTGATGAGGGGTGTAGCTGCAGCGACTGCAATCGGCCTTTCGGTTCTCATTGCAGGTATGGGTCTGCCGTTCATTAGTGGTGTCATTTCAGTATTCCCTGCAATCTTTCTGACTACGATGGTGAGTTTGTGGGTCGCTCAAGGATCTGAGGTCCCGGTGGGTGCGACAGGTCCGATGATGCTTGGTGCGACTAGCGTGTCCGTCTACAGTCTAATATCGATAGGATCCTTCCCTGGATATGGCCCTTGGATTGGTTCTGTAATCGCATGGTTTGGGTCAGTGATTCTCTACAGTTTCCCTATTGGGTTCTGGACCAATCGGCAAATATCTTAGGAGCAAACGATTGAATCATTTGTGTTGCTCCTAAAGTAGCATGGGGCCGCGGCGTGATGAGGTAGAAGCTCGCGCAGCTAAGGTTCGCGTGATTCGCGATCCCCTCTATGGTGACATCCGTATTCCTGATGATGTCAAGGCATTGATTGACACTGCAACGTTCCAACGTCTTCATCGAGTCAAACAACTTTCAACTTGTGATTTAGTATTCCCTGGTGCGACACATTCGCGATTCGCACATTCTCTTGGTGCATACCATCTTTCTACTCAACTACTTGATCGTCTGCGTGATTTACATCCTGGCATCATATCAGATGAGGATGCAAAATTGGTCGGTTATGCTGTACTTCTGCATGACATTGGTCACCCTCCGTTCTCACATATGTTGGAGGATCGCGAAATCTTCCGTACATTCCGAGGGCACGAGGAATGGGGTCGGTTAATCCTTGAGAATGCAAATAATGATCTTCGTCAGGCTCTAGTAAATTTAGTCGGTGAACGTGGGATATCTCGGTTGATGGATATCTATGCGGGCCGAGTGCACCCTATCGCCCTCCATGAGATTGTCAGTAGTCAATTAGATGTGGATAGACTGGATTACCTTCTACGTGATCAACATCATTCAGGTGCAGATGTTGGGACCTTTGATGTCCAACGTATCTTCCGTGCCTTGCGGATTGCTGAGGATGGCTCACTTCGTCTTCGTCCTGAGGGAGTGCCTGCCGTTGAATCATATTTGCTCACACGATTACACATGTATGATCTGGTCTACTTCCATAAGATGAATATCCTCACATCGCAGTATCACAAACTCCTTCTACGTAGGGCGAGAGAATTGGCGTCTAAGGGTGATTTGGCTTTGGATCAATCCATGGAAGCCATGTTACTCGATGAGAACCTCAGTACAGAGGATTACTTGCGTCTAGACGATGGTGTTGTTTCAACTGCCGTCGGCTCGTGGAATAGTCATCATGACCCCGTTCTTTCTCATTGGGTCAATCGTCTCCTGTCACGTGATTCCTTCCACAAGAGATTACGAATTCCCGGGATTACACCTGAAATCCTTCAACGATGTATGATACCCCTTTCTGCAGAAATTACTGCTACAGGTCACGACCCTGTGCGAGACCTTCTCCTCGCGCGTGTAGACAATACGGGGTACCGTCCATACATGGGCGGAATACGTTTGACAGATGGGCGAGATATTGCTGACGTATCTGCGGTTGCTGCTGCGATATCAAAGACCGTACATGACACCATGGTGTTCGTTCCTGTAAATGTGCGAGAAGCCTGCGAGGCAGTTGTTAGGGACACTTTGTCTTGAACACCCAACAGGTTCATGATAGCGATGGGAGAGCCCCCCACCCGGACCCGTAGCTTAGTCTGGTTAGAGCGCCGCGCTCATAACGCGGTGGTCGCAGGTTCAAATCCTGCTGGGTCCACCTTTTGTATCGAAACCGCTTCAAAACATTGGCGTTTCGCCGATGTATGAATGGGCGGATGCGCAGTGCAATTTTGCTTTGCATAATTGCCATGGTATCGCTCTCCGTACCTTCTTCGGTCGCTCAGGGTCCTCTGCCCAGTATTGTCTTGGAATGCGATCAACAATCTGTTACAATCGAGGTACATCCTGGCTCGAGTAAGGTGGGCAATGTGGATTGCACACTATCGAATCCATCGGTTCATGCCATGTCTGCAGATATCATCGTGTCTTCAGAAAATCTCTCCCATGCTGCACCAGGTTCTGTGACAATAGCTGCGGGTCAAGATTCTTCATTCCAAGTCGTTTTACGAGGCGAATCAACGATGTCACCTTCTACGATTGATGTGGCAATTAACGCCTCAGTCACTACAATCAATGGACTACCCTGTACATTTGGGTGCCCAGAGGATTCTGCAGAGGTAAACGTGAAGATTGTTCAGTTTGCGCGTATTTCCGCACAGACTAGGACTGGAGAATTGAACATGGGCATAGATCAATCCAGTGAAGTAGTCATTGATTTACAGAACCTCGGAAATGGGCCGGATTCCTTTGTTATTGAGATTGAGAATCAGACTGGTCTTGAATCTCTAGGTTTCAGTTTCGAAATACAGGATACGGACGATCTCGCTTCTCAAGAGAAGGTCCCTCATAATTTCACAGTCGCGACTGGAGGGGAGATACCTACCGGCACTTTCGAGGTTGAGGTTTACATTCGTTCATCCTTTGATCCAGAAATTGAGGTGATGGAGGTATTCATTATCCGAGCCGAGGGACCCCCTGAACCTTTTGTATCTCTAGATTCGGACCAAACAGCTCTTGTGATGGGTGGCGTCTCTGTTGCAGGTCTAATCCTTGTTTTCCTCATAGTCTTCATGGGCGTTCGTTCTGCACGTCGTCGGCGATTAGCCCAAGGGTCCGATGATATTGATGAATGGAATGAAGTGGATGTTTACGATGACTTCGATGATATCGACGACTTCATGTGAATGAGTTCATGTTATGTTCATTCGGGGGCTAACCTCTTAATACGGGGCCGGGTAGACGAAACCGTAGGTGTCCGTATGAAGTCAGTCCGTACTGTTATTGTCTTCCTGACGATTTATGCTCTCAGCATGTGGGTAGGTGCTGCGCATACCGTTGATGCACAGGCATCTCCTAACCCTGATATCGGTATTGTTTGCTCTCCTGCAAACTTCCCGATTGAGGTATATCCAGGTGCAACTCGAACGGGTACAACCTATTGCACCTTGAACAATCCAACTGCATATTCTGAGAACGTGGCAATCACAGTGACAGCAGGCGGACTTGCCTATGCTGCACCTGGAACTGTTACTGTAGGCGCAGGCCAAGAAGTAACCTTCGAAGTTTCAGTTCGTGGGGATCAGCGTATGGCTGAGGGTCAGCGCACAGTATCAATCACTGCACGTGTTGACACTGCGACTGGAATTCCTTGTGGAACATGCACTCCAAAGACAACATCAGTTCTCGTAGTTATCAAGCAGTTCAGTCGCCTTCGAGTTGAAGCCGACGAACCGTTCAAGCAACTTCGACCTAAAGTCGACTACACGTTCAACTTCAAGGTTTACAATGACGGCAACGCATATGATCGATTCAACATTGATGTTGCGAACCGTGAGGATTTAGAAGATGCGGGTTTCCAGATTTCACTCCCACAAGTATCTACTGAAATTGAAGCTCAGGCGCCACCTGACAATGTGCGCGTAATAATGCGTACCCCTAAGGTTCAGGGTTGGTCAGATATCTATTACCAATTGCAGTTCCAAGCAACCAGTGACTATTCAGTTCGAACCGAAGGCGTGCCTAATTACCAAGTCCAGATGGTTACGATTTACATCCGTGGTGTGTATTTACCTGGTTTCGAAATGATTGGTTCCGTGATGATGCTTGGTCTCGCTGCGGCGGCTATTGCTCGAAGACATAGCGAAGATGAGGAGATGTCCGAAGATGAGGACGACCTCCCGATTCTGATGCTGTAGTTCGGCTCGAATTGATAGGCTCTACAATCTGCATTGTTCTGACCGTTTCGTCAACGGTTTGATAACCTCTGGGCTGTGACTATTCTCTAATGTCAGGTGGATTGTTAGACAGAGTTGAAGTTGAAGCGGACGAAGAACCTGGACCTGAGGTAGACTTAGAGTCACCTAAGATACGTGATGCTTCTGAGGAACCTACTGTTTCTCTGGCTTCAGAATCTGAAGATACAGGGGATTCGATGGAAGGTCTGATGGGCCGGACATTTATGGCAATTTTACTGGCAATTATTGCCCCGTTTTTCGTAGTCATGTGGCTAGGGATATCCGTTTTGGATTCACTAATGCCTCTCATTCTTCTTGCTGGGGCCGCCGGAAGTTGGCTTTGGCTCGGTTTGGGAGATCCGAGAGAGAAAGGGACTGTTGCTCTCACATCAGCAACCAGTGTTGTTTTGGTTGCACTAATGCTCACGATTACTCCGTTCCTCCTTGCTAATGTAATTACAGGGACGATGTCCTTTGGAGGTGTTGAATTCAGTGATGATGGGGATACAATGAACATCAAAATCCGACAGAATGGAGGGGCTGGGTCTTACGATGCAACAGTATCAATTTCTCAAGGTGATGTTGAGACATATTCCGGAAACCTCACTCTGACATTCGATAGCTCGGATGGGCTTGGCGATTACGGAGAGATATCGATTCTAATGGCCGATTTTTATTCTGAAAATGCGTTACCATCCTCACCTTACTCGCTTTCTTTGACAATCGCAGGCCAGACATGGGATCGAGAACTCGATAGGACTGACAGTTCAAGGACAATTACCGCTGCTCAGACATATGCTCGTCCTGTTCACACCAATTGTGAAGATAGTACTCGTTCCAATTGTCTACAGGGCGTAATCCTAGAGGTTTGGGCTGGGTTAGGAACTAATGTCGCATCTTCGGATCCGTCGCCGTTGACGCTTTCTGAATACCAGATGGATGTTAGTTTGTTGCGTGAGGGCAGTGTTGTCCTCACTTATCCTAGTGTATCCGTTGAACAGGGAGCAGCCACTTGGTCTTCGAGTAGCGGAGTTTACGGAGATGGTTCTGGAGCAGTAATTGACCTCACGTCGAAACTTATCCTTGAGGGAAGTGCAACTTACACAGATTCATTCGCTAATTCTGTGACGTATGTTCCTTCAGATGAGTGGTCAGACAATGATGTTGGCTGTTATGAATTGTCAATCACTGTAACGCAATCTTCACCATGGTCCGATGTTTCATCTGTGACCTATTCTAGTTACTACGACTATACCGAGGAAACAGAGGACGACAATGACGAGGGAACAAACAACAATATCGTCCGAGAGGAATGGGACCAGCGTGACGACGCTTGTTGATTAATCGATATTAGCTGTTTTAGAACGGTCCTTGTCGTTTTTCTCAGATTCCGTCCCGGTCTCTGCGGCTGTTTTCCTCTGCTCATCCTTTTCTTTCTGGATATTTGCTGAATATTGGAGTGCAGCAATTCCGATAAGCACGGCGCCTACTAGTAGAGCGGTGATTAATGGGAGCATACCTAGCCCCTCAGTCTCAGCAACAGGCTCAGTCCAAGTTACTGATTCAGAAACAACAGGAAGTCCTCCGTAAGCACCTTCAGTTGCGAGTTGGGCGGGTTGTATTACTCCACAGGTGATACTTTGGTTGCCAGTTTCAGCAATACCTCTCCATGTGAATTCTACAGATCGGGTCGAATCTCCAGGAATTTCAAGGACTGGATATCCTCCTACATCAGCTGCCGATCCGTTGCCGATGAAACATTCGAGTCCGATTCTTGCGCTTCCTGAACCTGAGTTAGTAATTGTTGCATTCATCTTCACTCTCCCATCAGTGGCCACATTAGTTTCATCTGGGATGATGGAATCGATGGTTAACATCGGTAATATTTCAGATTCGTAGATGGTTGTGCTTTCAATTGGAAGCGCAGCACTTGATCCGTAATCATCCAACTGTGCATTCCATGCTGTCTTGTAGGATTGAATCACAATCGTAGCATCTTCATTCCATACTGTGCCATCTGCAAAT
This sequence comes from Methanobacteriota archaeon, assembly GCA_002712285.1. Lineage (GTDB taxonomy): Archaea > Thermoplasmatota > Poseidoniia > Poseidoniales > Thalassarchaeaceae > MGIIb-N2. The sequence goes on along the minus strand of PATC01000007.1, from coordinate 17,930 downwards.
CCAATCTCAACAGTTCTCAGGGGTAGGGTCATGAGTCCTTGTTCATTGGTTGGAATCGGATTGGTCGTACTTGGTGGATGTCCGAAATCAGTGATAGCCACAATCACTTCGTTTGCTCTGAATTGGATTGTTTGTTCTAACTGACGTTCCCAGAAATCAACTAGCGTACCGTGAATCGTCGACGCAGAGAGGTCGATTATTGTCTGGATTCCCGCAGTGATGTGGTGATCATCACGACTGTCCTTCATATCAACCGTATTCATCCTGATACTTGCAGCATCGGTAGCGATAATTGGAGTAGATCTAACAATATCAGTAGTGCTAAAATTCAGCGTTCCTGCAACGTTGATTACCGCTCCGTAGACGAATGCTCCATTCGTATCCATCGTCCCTTGGACATCAATATCGAATGTTCCCGGGTCGTTCACCATCCAGTTTTCATGTGGTATGTCTCCAATAGGGATTGTTTCAGTGGGTTTGATTCCTGGGTAATCGATTCGGATTTCGGAGGAGAGAATCATTTCGTAGACAGAAGCGCCTGTGAATTCAATCCATGTGTCACTTGACCCTGCTGAGAAGGATATAGTATGGTTATCCCCCTCCATTGCAGTCGCAGTTCCATCGACTACAGCATTCATGCCGTTGAAGTAGGAGTTCTTGGCCGAATTTAGAATGACATCAAACGAGCCTTGCCGATCTGCAGTTTCAATCATTATTCTCGAACGATGTCCTTCGTCACTATTTCTCATCCATGAGTAGTCAGTATCAGTCCATTCTGCATTCAATGAGCCATTGGAAATAGAGAGTATGCCGCCGGGATGCACTATGATCCGACTCTCATTGGCGACGTCCAAATCTGCAGATATCGTCAACGATGCCCCATTAGCGACATCCACAATTCCATCAAAATCGTCGTCTTGGTCCCAGATGACATCTCCTGTAATCGTGATGTTTTGTCCACCATCAGGTGGTTCGTTTGCAGATGTGACTCCGATAAATGGCGTACAAATCAGCATCAGTAGCAGTATCGAGATTGAGGTGGCTCGTACGTGCAGGCGTCGCATAATTGGCGCTTTTACGGTAAGGTGTTTCAAGCCCTCGCTTTCGTGGATGAATTCAAGGGCTGGCATTCTTACGTTGAGTTATGGTTCCAGAAGGCCTGTTTGGGTCTATTGATCCCCTCGGAGTTCTTGCCTTGCTTCTATTGTATGGGCCAGCGTATCTTTCCAATACTGGAGCCATGATATTTGGAAAAGCGATTCCAAAAATTACTGGCATGAAAGTATGGGTAATTGATGGTGGAAAGGATTGGAAAGATGGAAACAGATTACTCGGAGATGGTAAATCATGGAATGGTCTTCTAGGTGGGCCATTATTGAGTGCATTTTTGACTATGCTTGCAACCTACTTATGGCATGGTAATGGTCTAGAATCGAAACCATTCTATGATCCTATGATGATGGCAGAATATCATTTGCCTTTCGATGGGTTATTCGGATTCTATGGTTCTGCATTTTTCATTGGATATGTGCTTGGGTTTGGTAGCTTAGTTGGAGATTCATTGGGTTCATTCGTTAAGCGTCGCCGTGGATTGAAACGAGAAGGAGATATATCCTCTAAGGCTCCATTGTTAGATACACTTCCTTTTGCGATTGTATGCTTTATGTTTGGTTTGATCTTATTCCCCAATCAATTATATGGTTCTCACCAACTTATTCCTTCAATGATTTGGCTACTTATTTTGACTCCAATTATTCATCGCTCGGTTAATGTCTTGGGTTACAAATTAGGCCTGAAGTCAGTGCCCTATTGATGTGGAATGGATTATGGGTTCGTTCCCTACCGTCTACACTATGTCAGATGCCGTGGTTCTAGTTGTTGGCGGGGGTGGGCGGGAACATGCCCTTGTACTTGGTTTGCTTGAATCTCCTAGTGTTGGTTCGATTCATGTTGCACCTGGAAATGCTGGAACTGCAATGAATGCAACTAATCATGCAGTATCTGCGTCTGATATTCACGGACTAGTAGACTTGGCGAAGATGATTCGTGCGGATCTTGTTATCGTAGGCCCTGAGGGCCCACTAGTTGAGGGGCTCTCTGATCGTCTGCGAGAAGAAGGGGTGCCATGTTTTGGCCCTCATGCGGAGGGGGCTCGTCTTGAGGGCTCCAAGGAGTATGCAAAGCAGATGATGTTCGATCTTGGTATACCCACAGCATCTGTGATTCGAATAGAATCGCATGATGCGATTGATAGTGCATTGGACACCTTCAGTTCACCTTGGGTTGTGAAGAGAGATGTTCTAGCTGGTGGAAAGGGTGTGACAGTAACAAGTGATCGTGTTCTTGCTCATGCTACAGTTTCGGATGCGATTGATATCGATGGTTTCGTTCTGCTTGAGGAATTCATGGCTGGAGAGGAAGCAAGCATGCTCGTTCTTATGGATGAATCAGGATATGTTTGTCTCCCAGCAAGTCAAGATCACAAACGTGTTGGTGAAGGTGATACTGGTCCAAATACAGGGGGGATGGGGGCTTATGCGCCTGCTCCTGTTGTGACAGAGGCTGTGAAGGCGAGAGCTATTGAGGAGATTGTTGAGCCAATGCACATACATCTTAGCAGTCAAGAGATTCCATACCGAGGATGCCTCTATGTTGGTTTGATGATTGATACTGAGGGTTCACCACGTGTTGTAGAATTCAATGTTCGATTCGGGGACCCAGAAACACAGGTCACCATCCCTCTCATCGCGACCGATCTAAATCATCTTCTTGGAGCATGTGCCAATGGCTCTCTTTCAGAGGTAGATGTAAAGTTCCATGATTCTGCTTCAATGACTGTCGTTCTAGCCTCAGAGGGATATCCAAAATCAGCAGAAACGGGGCGTATTCTCGGGGGCTCGGATGGCTGCATAGAAGAAGGTGAGATTCGAGGCTTCATTCACCATGCAGGGACCCGTCAAGAGGGAGGTAAAATCGTCTCATCTGGGGGTCGCGTCTGTAGCGCTACGGGCATTGCTCCGAATCTAAATGAGGCTGCGTCCATTGCTTATCGTCTCATTGATGGCTTAGAACTCGAGGGTTCTCATCATCGTCGAGACATAGGATATAGGGCTCTTTGAGGCTTAGAAATCGTTGGACGGGTTCGGAATCCACGCCTCCCTTACCCCCGTGAGCGTTATAACCGGAAGGAAAGTCGCCGAGGCGCTACAGCCTACAGGCTGAACCAAGAGAGGAAGCAACATGAGTGAAGAAGAGAACATGACCGCGGCGGAGTCACCGGGAATCTACGGATTCCTTGGCCCCGTACTGATGATCGCGATGATCGCCATCGCGTTCGCCGGTGCGTCCGTCAACTGGATCGATATGGCCGATTCGGCCAACATGACCGACATTGCAATGCCCCTAGGCGTCCTGCTAATTGCAGGCGTTGCGGGGATATCTGCCCGTCCGATGCTCTCTTCCACTCCTCTCAATGGTTCCCGGGCCACGGCAGTCGTTATCCTTGGTGGCATTGCAGCATTGTTCGGCGCAGACGCAGCAGGTCATACTCTGTTGGGACTTATTGGTGCCGTGACATTCCTGATTGTCCACACCTTCGAGCGCAATGATCGTGTCGAGGAAGCTAACCTGAGTGTAGGTATCATTGCTGGTGCAATGATGGCTCTAACGTTGGCATCAAGTGCAACGTTAACAGCAGGAGGAAATGCAAATGTGACATACTCCCTAGTCGATGTCAATCGTTCATTCGCCATGAGTATCTTCATGTCGTTTTGGCTACTAAGTATCGCACTGAGCGTCACTATGGTGACTGCTCTCCGTGGAAGAACTCAGTTCATTGCACCTGGCGCTGGTCGATGGTTCCGAAATCTTCCTGACACCCTACCTAATATCGTGCCCATAAGTTTCGGTATCTGGTCGCTCCTTCATGTGATCAGTATGTTGAGCATGCGACAATTAGCTGATACGGATGTATACAATCTTGGGATATACCTAGGGAACTGGTGGGCAGTTGCTGGTGGTATTTTCATGATGATTGTCGCCTACCTTCGTTCAGAAGGGTGGGTCGTTGTCTCCGCTATTATTGCTGCGAATTTCGTGCTCTATACCTTGACAATGCTACAAGATATCGCATTTATCGATACTATCCTCGCAAATAACGAGGGAGCATTGGACACCTTCCAAGTGTGGTTCACTGACACTCGTGGCGTCCTAATGTGGTTCTTTATCTGGTTCTTCGTGAACTTCGGAATCGTATCCATGGGTAATCGTGGTCGATTTGGTTCCGTTGCTTATCGTCGTGAGCCCGGCATGGCTAGCAAGTGGTTCTCTGAGAATGGATACACCTTGGTCGTAATGTCTGCCTTGATTTTTGGTCTACTTATCCGTACAGTGTGGAATATCTTGCCTGCTATGAACGCCAATGGTACTGGACTTTGGGATATGACTGGAGGTTCTGACCCGTGGTACATGAAGCGAGCAGTGGATTACGTCGTGGCCCATCATAGCCACTTTATTATCGACGCAGATCGCGCATATCCACTCGGTGGAGTCAATCCACGTCCACCTTTGTTTACTTGGAGCCTAGCCCTTGGTGGCCTCGCTATCCATTGGATTACAGGGATGAGCCTTGAGCAGGCTGTTTGGTTCAGTGTTGCGGGAATGCCTGCAATCTTTGGTGCTCTCATTGTGCTTCCAGTCGCTGCTTCAGCACGTACATTGCACAGCAAAAAAGCAGGAATGTTGGCAGCATGGTTGATTGCTCTCATGCCGAGTCACGTAGGTCACTCGACCTTTGGTCTCGCAGATCACGATGCCTTCGTAATTCTGGGTATCTCCCTTGCTTTCTACTTCTGGATCCGTACGGTTCAGAGCCTCGATGATCGCAAATTGATTGCCGAGGCGGGCTTTTCTCCGGCTCTACTTGTCAAAGCATACTCCACAGCATGGAACAAGCACAAGCAAACGATGGTACTTTCTTCGTTGGCGGGACTATCCTTTGCCACTACAGCACTTGGATGGAAAGGATTCGTCTATGGTCCAGGTGTTGTTTTCCTAATCTTTGCAATGCAGATTCTACTGAATATGTTCCGACGTAAGGACAGCATGCTGCTCACGATGGCGGCTGTGAATATGATGTTCCTCACTCTGCTCTTGACAATCCCTGTGTATGGGCACAACCAACTTCGTTTGCTCTTTGAAGCGTCGGGTCTTCAGCCGATGTTCTTCATTGCAGGTCTAACCTTCGGCCTTGGATGGACTGCAAGTGCTTTCCGTGACAAGCCTTGGTTACTTGTTCTTGGTACAACAGCCGTTCTTGGTGCTGCCTTCGTAGGTATTCTTGCATTCCTACAGTTCGGTCTCAATGTCTACAATGGTTGGGATATTCTGTTCACTGGTGGGTATTACTTCTCGGCCAACAAGATTTTCGGAACTATCGCTGAAGCACAAGCACCTGATCGTGCTACATTGTTTGCATCCTACGGTCCTATCGTAATGCTTCTTGGCGTCGGTTTCGCAGTACGTGGAATTTGGCTCGGATTACGAAAGAACGATCGTAGCCAACTTCTCATTGGTGGCTGGGTTGTTATCGCTGCATACATGGCATGGAGTGCCGGTCGTTTCATTTTCAACGCAACTCCGGCAATGGCAATTTCTGGCGCAATCGCTATGGTAATTCTCTGGGATTTCGTCGGTGCATCGAATTTCATCAGAGATTGGCGCCGTAAGGGAACGAGCACTCCGCGTGCCCGCGTACGTTCTGTGGCTTCTGCTTCGAGATCTAATCCCATGGTCCCTGCACTTTTCCTTGTCTTCTTATTGGTGGCTTCACAGCACATGACTTACGGTTTCGATTCAGCTATCCCTCGTGGTAGTGAAGAGAAGGCTGACGTAGATCAAGCGTTCCACAATTTCGCTCCTGATCTTCTTCGAACATCTGTTCCTCTTCCATGGTTGCCAGACATTCCATCGATATTGAACAGTCAATACCCTGAACCAGGAACTCAGTCATTCGATCAGTACTGTCAAGGCTGTCGTTACATGGGTACCTTCGGACCAGGATTCAATGGCGGCGATTGGAACCGTGCTTATGACTGGCTTGCTGCTCAAGATACAGACATGAGTTTCAGCGAGAAACCGGCTTTTGTTTCATGGTGGGATTATGGATTCCAAGCTCTTGCTCAGGGGCAACATCCATCGGTATCTGACAACTTCCAATCGGGTATTCCTGCGACTGGTAATATGTTACTTGCAGACGGTCAAGAAGACCTTGTGAGCCTCTTTGTGGTCAATCTCGCTCTAGGAGATATTGTCCATTCGAAGAATGGTCAATTCACTCCAGGGTTCAGAGGTGCTCTAAGCCAACATATGTCGGATGCACAGATTGATGAGTTCTATTCTGTGATTACTCTTGGTGGAGATGAAGAGTTCGTTCTTGATCGCACCATGCGAGTAGTCAAGAGCAGTATCCCTGATTCTCCTAGTGAAGACCCGGTCTACCTGATTACTGGACATCGTCTTGATGCATCCGGTAGCCCATCTAGTGAATTGATTTGGGAGGTTATCGATGAGGATGGTGAAGTCGTTAGTTCACCAGGTGCTACAGAAACCGGTGCTAACAACCGATTCAACATGACGATTGGAACTGCTAGTGTCAATGACGAGACATCCCACTATATCATTGGAGATCAATGGTATACTGCCGATTTGATGACTGGCCTCTCTGATGTGTCCACTTCACTTCATCGTGAGAATGCCCGTCTTGCTCTTGGACGTCAGATGATGCATGCATTCATGGATATGGATGAAATGGTCGATCTCTATCACCTTATTACAACAGATGTTGAATACACAGTCCCTTCCTATGATGGGGGTCCTGGTGAGAGTATTACTCGAAATCATGACATTCGTTATTTTGCTGTTGACTCTCGTCTATACCCTGTTGGTGGACTCTACAATGCACAGGCTGGATACCATAGTTACAACCCTACAGGTATTTTCTATGCACCAACAACACTCTCAGGTCTAGACCCAAACATGTACATCCAGTCTATTTACCAAACTCAGCGTGGTGAGGGCCCAGTTATTGAGAGAACTCAGCAGGCCTACGAAGATGAGTACCTCCTTGATATTACACGTCAACAGAGCGGTGCCACGGTGGATTTGATTGAATTAGTTGACATCAACTATGACCAACAACCTGAATTCTTTGAGACGATGATTGCTCGTACCTACGTAGGCTATGGAACCTCGACTCTAGGTATTACAACTGAATCGGCACAACCTGGACAACTCTTTGGTGGTGCTCGTGCTCAAGGCACTCCCGGTTCAATCTTACAGTATGCACGACCAATGCCTGGTGCGATGATGAATCACTTTGTGCTTGCGAACTGGTATGAAGGCGAGAATACCGAAGATCAAGAGAACATCGGTTACGCAAACGCTGGTACGAAAATTCTGAAGTACTATTCCGGTGCAACTTTGTCAGGAACTGTAGAACTTGGTGAAATTGGTGTTGTACCTAATGCTCGTATTCTGATTGAGCGTGACGCATTCTCCGGAGAAGAAGTCGCATCTCCAAATGGTGAGGTAATTGATCGTGACCCTCGTAATTGGTGGATACCAATTGGTACAGTCGATGCGGATGAGAACGGTGATTTCGAATTCACTGTTCCTGCTGGACGTATTCGAGTTACGGCTATGACAGGTGTTGTTGATACTGACCAAGATCGAGATCTTATCGTGGCCGCTCGTGGTAATCAGAACTCATGGGCTCAGTGGGATGCAGATCTTTACACCCCTCAAGCCGAAGGAGTTCGTTCAATCAACCCTGTAACTGGGATTCTTGGGAATGTCTCTGGCCAGACATGGCTAGGTGAGACGTTCGTGAACGTATCAGGATCTGATGGACATAGCAATGGTGAGGCAGTATTGGATGTTTCAATTTCTGTCGAAGCTTCTGGAGTTACCGGGCAGATTTTGTTCACTGGTCACAATGATTTCGAGGGTGATGCAGTACCTGAACTAGAAGTAAGCATTACGAATATTTGGGATGCCGTCGATGCCGATGGTTACACGCTAATGATCAGCAACGGAACAGTAACTGGGGAAGATATGCAGTTCAGTGGTGAGGGAGAAGCAACCTTCACCGGTGATGGTACTGTTATCGCCACTGGAACCATGTCAGTTGTTGATTTCACAGGTAATTATACACGGACTATTCTGAATAACCACTCTTTCACTGGAAATGGTCTGTTTGAGGGAATGGGGTCCATCCTTGGTACTGTTTTCTATGAGAATGGTTCAGAGGTTATTGATCCTGTTAGTTGTGAAAATGGTACAGTTCCTGCAGGTGAATTTGTCTGTATTGTAACTGATTCTGACCCTGTTGAACACCTGATAATTGGCAAAGTGAATGCTGATGGCCGCTTCACTGCTAATGGTTCAGCTCTTTTCACTACAGAGATGTCTCGCCGTTCCTTCTCAGGATCGGGTACATTCCAGATTGATTCATCAGATGATACTCTGGACAACTACGGTGTCTTCAATGGTACAGGTACTTTTGTTGGAACAGGTACATTCTCTGGTGATATGGTCAAGCCAGGAAGCTTCCACCTCGTGGATGCTATTCCTGGAGATTATCACGTAACAGTCCACTTCCCTAATGGAGAGGAGTCAATGCTTCCAATGCCATTAGTTGTACAAAGTATACCTTCGTCTGGAGTCATATTGAACCTGCCTGCAGGTCATCTTTCAGGAGAGCTTTCTCTGGAGAATGGTACAGCGGTTGAAGGCCGAGTACATCTTGTGGAAATTAATGGCTCTGCTCAGGATAGCTTAGGTGCCTGCGATGAATTGGATTATGCCCCTTGTTGGATTGATGCTGATGAAAACGGTACCTTCGCCTTTGGACCTATCACTACGGGCAATTATACAGCTCTCGTCGATGGTGACATGGATGGATTCAGTGAAATCGAGCAGACTTTCACCGTAGGTGTAGATACGCCTACTAACATCACACTTTCCGATCCTCTTCCACCTACATGGGATATTCAGTTCACTCTAATACAGGATGGCGAAGCAGTCACTCTCGAGAGTAATGATACCATCGAGTTTGAGAACGCTTACTTGGAAGGCCTCATTCCAATTGAGGCTAACTATAATCCTCAGACTGGCGAGTACAATGTCGAGCTACCACCCGGTGTATGGACTGTAAATCATGACCTGAATGAATCAAGCCAGTTCTTTGCTGAGTTTGACCTCACTGATTCTGAGGAGGAGGACCGCCTTGTTGTTACCCAATTCGAATATCTACCTAGTACGGTAGTCACGGGCACTATCTTCGTAGACAATAACATGGACAAGCCCGATGCGGGTGAAGATCTCCGACCTGTTGGTTCAGGAATTGAAATCACGGCTCGTTGGGGATCTAACGAAGTCAATGCACTTACTAACTCGAGTGGCGATTTCAGCATGCTACTTCCACTTGGAGCTGAAGTGAATTTCACATTCGTCACAGTTGCAACTCAGTTGACACTCTCTGAGAAGCATACAATTAGCGAAGATATGCACGTCAATATGACCGCAGCCTACAGTTTGGTTATCGGTGGTTCTGTGGACATGAATCGTGTTGGTAACCAGTATGACATCGGTATCGTGGACTTCCGGCCGATCGAAGTTGTTGCAACAAGTGATGAACACTCGGGAGATTATGTGTTTGAAGTCGATCCTGATGGTCGCTTCAGCGGCAAGATTGTTCCAGGTAACTGGACATTGTCAGTATTCGACGAACGTCTCAATGCCGAGGCATTAATTGTAGATCATCAAGGTGACAATGAGTCCTATGATATCATGACTTATCCTGAGAACATCACAGTGGAGGTTCGTCTCTTTACTGATCACTCGATGGATGGAAACGAGTCAAATGGCACTATGCGTACACTTGACTTCCAGTTGGTTCCACTTGTAGGATCTACACACGGAGTGCTCGTCAATGTGAGTGCTGATGGTACTGAGTGGACTGGTGATGGTGTGGCGGTCATTTCTGTCGAAGCCGGTGCTTATAACGTGGTCATTGATCCACAAAACGCATCAGATCCAGCAAACGCGACAGCATGGAATACCGTATTCTTCGGAGATGCGCCTAGTGTGGTGTATGGTCTTGGTAATGGAACAGAAGTCCTCTCTGTTCCACTTGCTCCTGAATGGTTAGTTCACATTAATCTGACAAATAATTCAGGTGGGCAGGTTTCACAGCGGATTATCTCGTTTATCTCTGCAGATGGGGAACTCCCCGATTTCGTACGCTACGTGGATGAATTTGGCCTCTATGATGGTTATCTCCCTGAAGGTGATTGGATTGTCTCCATTGACCCATACATTACAGGAACTGACCCGATGGCGATATACCGCGCCCTTGTGACGGTTAACGAATCGACAGCTCCGCTTCAGATGGAAATCCAGACAGTTCAGTCAGCACATTATGTGTTGAATCTCACCGATGCTTCGAATGAGCAAGCTCTCTCAGGCTATGTCCTCACTGCTACAAGTGGCGATGGTCTAGGGGAGGTCCAACTCGCCTCGACTGATGAGGATGGTCTTGTAGACATCCACCTTTATCCCGGTAATTGGTCAGTATCGATTAATCGTACCGATAGTCAGACTCGCTGGGTAGTCGACTCTTTCTCAATTGGAGAATTGATGAGTAACAATGGCAGTGAGGAGATTGCAGTAGAGGCAGATCGATGGTTACAAATTGGTGGTAATCTATTCTGGGATCTCGACAACGATGATCAGTATGACGCCGCTGAAGGTGTATCAGGAGTCAATGTTACCCTAACCTCGAATCAGACTGGAACTGTTTGGGATGCGGTAAGTAATCTAGATGGAACTTGGTCCTTATTTGTGCCAGCACAGGAGAATTTCACTGTTACTTTTGAGAAGCCTGGTTTTGCTGCTGAGGAACAATATTTCGTAATCGATACTATTCCAGTCAGCACCGATCATGAGATGGATGCAGGCGAGGTGGAGGTGAGTGGAATTGTCGATATTTTGCCCGCTAGTCGCTGGAATGATATTGCAGAAAATACCGAGATCACTCTATACCCCTCAATCGGGTTTGAACGTGCAGCAGTTTCACCTACGAAGGTCATGGACAATGGTGCTTGGACAGGTGAATGGTCTGCAACTATTGAGCCAGGCGATTGGGTAGTCTACGTAACCTACGATGCCGGTGAAGGAAACCTTGCAGAATCACAGGTTGGAGTTGCAGCACTCGATGCTTCAATTTCTGATGGTGGTTCTGTAAACATCACTCTCGAGAATGCTGGGATGGCATTAATCCAGACTAAGTGGTTCGATTTCGATGGTTCTGAGCATACTCTCAATGATACCACGGTTGCTAATGCGCCAATGGTATCGGCACCATCTGTTAGCTTCAACATGATTTCAAAGTCTGCTGGCTGGAACCTCTCTGCTGACTCAAATGGCGATTTAAACCTCCTTCTACCGTCTGGTTCGGTCTTAATTGAGAGCGAATTCCACACAACGGAACGAGATCGAGATATGGAATACTCTGCAGGTCAGAGTATTACAATCGGAGAGTCCCAAGAGGCACCTGAAACTCTCCTTGAATTCTCCCGCCGTTCGATTCGTACAGTCAATGTAACAGTTGCATCAGTCACGGGTGTTGCGCAGGAACTCGACGGAGCTAACGATGTCTTGTTTGAGGAGTCTGGTTCTGAATATGCTCCTGCAACTTTCACCTATGATGCAGTATTCGAAGGAACAGTCGCCGTTGAGACTTACACTGTAATCGGAGATGTCTCAGGTGGAGAAGTAGGCGTATGGACAGTCGAGTTCAGGAACGAATCTCAGAGTGATGAGTCTGCTTCCGATGCTTGGGTGAACCAACTGAATATTAGTATGGGCCTCGATGATCAGATGAGTCAATCGATTACTCTGCGTCTAACAGCTCCGAATCAGTCGGCAGCACGCCACTCTGATTTAGGTCAGGAACTAACAGTGAGATTCCAAGCATCAGATGGTTCTGTCTTCAATGAGCGGACTACTGTTCGCATCCCACAGATCTACGGCCTCGACTTTGAAGATGGCACGATTAAGTCAGAATATGGGGTTGAGCCCGGAGAGACTACAATGCTACAGTTTGTGATTAGTAATTTTGGAAACGGTGCTGATACCGTTGACGTCAATATCACATCAATGGCTCCAGAATCTTGGACAGTCTTGAGCTCTCCTTCTACTTCTATTGGCCCAGGTTCATCTCAGATTCATACTGTCGATGTAACAGTCCCGATTAACGAATCTGCAAGTTCTTACGACCTAGTAGTCGTCTTGACTTCAGAAGATGGAACAACGTCTTCAACTGCGACGATGCCTCTACGAGTGGCTCGCCCAATATTGACTTTCTTTGATGATTGGTCAAGCGAACCAAGTCAGCCTCTTGAAGGTACAATGCACAATTACTCGGTTACTGTATTCAATACTGGATTAGTTCAAGCAGATGATACTGTGATTGAGATTGTTCGGCTTAGTGGGACACCAGGCGCTGAGGGTACTGCCCCTGTGGAAGATACTCGTTTAATCGACATTGCATCGATTCCAGCAGGCGAGAACAAGACATTCACTTTCATGGTCGACTATACAGATGATCCAGTTGGTACCTCGCCATGGTTTGAAGTATCTATTAACACGACAAACATCGTCCTTGAGAATGAGCCAGAGGTTTTGCTTATCCAAGAAACTCTGCGTGCGCAAGGAGTTGAATCTACGTCGAACTGGTTACCTCTTGTGGTGATTGTCCTTGTGGGCTTCGTAATCTATGGTGGTACGAAGATCCGTGGTGGACGTCGACCGTTCTGAGCAAGGACACGTATCCAAGTACTCCGCCGGGAGGAATTGACCAATGCGTCTAGATGCCCGAAGGGTCGAACTCCTTCCGGAGCCGGATGAACCTGGGATGATGACGGTTATCGATAAGGAAGCTCCAGGCTACGAGCCGTATTTCTCTCCTGAGGAAAGTCCGCGGAGTGTATCTAGGAGTTCCCCCTTCCAAACATGGCGTTCAGGCATCATGGTTGTGGTGCTGTCAGTAATGATTCTCAGTTATCCTCTGATTGAGTCAATTCTCTTTGGCCCACTTGTTCCCACTTCTGAGTGGGCATTTGAAGAAACAGAATTGAGAAGCTTACAGGATACTGGATTGAACGGGACAGGTATTCATGTCTGTATGGTAGACACTGGTGTTGATCGTCTACATCCGGCCTTTTCAGATGCAACGTTTGGTGGATTTCTCGATCTTGTAAATCCTGAAAATAGAGATTTCGTGGATCATGGGATTGATCATCATGGAACAATGATGGCAGGATTACTCATTGCAGGTGACGCCTTCCAAGGTGGTGCACCAGGCGTTACTCTATCAGTTGCAGCAGCTCTTGGCCCCACAGGGTATTCGATAAATGACGATTCTGTGGGTCAAGCGATTGATTGGTGTTGGAGAGTTCAGAAAGCGGATATTATCAGCCTCTCTCTTGGGGGAGAGGCCGATCCTACAATGGCGATTCGAGGTCCTACAGTTTCTGCAGTAGAAGATGCGCTTACATCAGGGGTATACATTGTTGCAGCAGCAGGGAACCGTGGGGAGAATTCGAGTGATGTGTCGATTCCAGGTGCGATGGAAGGTGTAATTTCTGTCGCGGCAAGCACTCGTTCAGGCAATACTTGGATAGATGCATCTAGGGGTGCTATTGAGTTTGAAGGAGAAGCACGCTCTAATCCTAATCTCAAACCTGAAATTGCAGCACCTGGTCAAGATATTATTTCGACAAACAACCCTGAATTGGGTGTGCCTTATGCATCTAGCAGTGGTAGTTCAGTCTCTACTGTTTTTGTAACGGCAGCTCTAGCACTTATCTTAGAAGCACATGGAGAAGAATTGGAAATAGTAAGTCAAGAGCAAGGTGTAGATGTAGCACGTGAGGTTCTGAAATCTGGACTAATGGATTCTGCTAAATCTGATTTAGAGGGTCACGATGATCGCCTCGGATATGGACTCCTGAATGCCTTCGGGTGGGAACGTTCAGTAGAAGAATCGTTGACCTGATGCCCAATTCTACAATTTTATTTAGATATTTAATTGCATTATTGATATCTTTATTGATATTTTAATCATTAAATGATACAAATTTAACCATAAATGTGCCCTAAACAGTGTGCGGGTAAGCAATACGGTTATACAGAACTCAGAATGACAATGGGGCATGACCTCCCAGCGAACGCACAGTATCAGTTTAGTTGTGATTCTGTTAATCAGTAGCCTTGCTCTCCTAATCCCTGCGGATCAGGTTAGTGGGGCTACTGCAGTAGGTACCATCACTTCAGATGAAACTTGGACAGGCTCTCATTCCATCACTGGTGACATTGTAATCGCTCCAGGTGTGAAGGTAGTGATTCAGCCTGGCACTAACATCAATCTTGCCAACGGTTCAATGATTACTGTTCGCGGGAATCTTTGTGCGGGTGATATCCAATGTGGAGCGAGTGGCATGGCCTCGAATGCCTCTAGGATTCAATTCACTTGGTCAAACCCTGGAGATGCTTCAGCGATAGGTGATTGTGCGAATGATCCTAATCAAAATCCATACTTGGATGATGACTATTACAACCGTGATCCATCCTGTGGAGAAGGTATTCTTCTGAAGGATAGCATAGATGTCGGTCAGACCAGGTTCAACCATGTGTCAATCATTAACGCGTATGGGATTCCCGACAAAGTGGCATCTGTAAACAACGATTTCAGATCGGCTGCTCTAATCCTCGATGGGGCTAGTCCCACCCTTGAAGCAATGAAGTTCCAGGGAGTTAACACGTCCTCAGTGCTCGTGCACAATCTTGCTACACCTACTTTTGTCGGAGGCGAGTTTGTCAATGGTGATGATGAAGGCGAGATTGCTGGTAATGGAGTACAAATCTATGGAGCAGGTACTACATTCACACCCACTACTATGGCTAGCCCTGTATTCACTGGCGGTTCCAAGGGATGTGGGCAGCAGGATGGTGGGCGACATGTACTATGGGCTCAAGAATCATTCATCTCGATTCAGAATGCTGTTGTAGGATCTGGTGATTTTGGTTTTAGATCGGAATCATCATCCGGGACTATCTCTAGTGCTACAATCGCAGTTACTTGCAATGCTATTGACGTGAATGGAGCAAAGGTTGTTGGAAGCCAAAAGCGCACTCTTACAGTCACGACATCGGATTTGAATCCCGAAGAAGGGGCAGGATTCACAGTTGCCGATGGGGCTAAAGTCGTTCTCTCTAATTCTAAAATTGAAGGAAGTTCAGGAGGTTCTGGAGTATTCGTAAAGAGTTCGGAAGCTCATGTCCATGACAATGTAATTGGCCCAATCGGTGGTTGGAATGGAATTTGGCAATTTGGTTCATTTGATACCATCATTGAACGAAATACAATCCAGAATACGGCCCGTGAGGCAATCATTGTCGGAGATTATCATGAAGGCGAATCCGGTTTCGGTGGTATCTTTTCAGCCCCATCACGTTCACACATCTCGAATAATACGATTGTTCACGCTCCTACTGCCGATTGTTCCAGTGATAGGGTTTGGGACGATTTGTTGACACGTGATTTCTTTTGCCCTGCAGTCCATGTTTACCGTAGTGCTGCTACTTTGAAAGATAATACAATCACAGTCAATGGGACGGACGAAATAGACGCTATTCGAGTGATTGGAAGTTTGGCCAACGTTCAGCGCAATACGATAAGTGCTCCCGGGACAGGTGCTCGAATCGTTCACTTCAACGATGGTTCGTCTCAATCAATGGAGCGTGGTAGCATTGCGTTCTTCTCAGAGAACCAGTGGAGTGGAGTGATGCAGGCATACAATGTGACAAAGAGTGCACTAACAATCCAATCGGAAAATCTTCCACCTGTTCAGACAGGTACCAATGCGACTACTCCTGTAGGTATATTCTGGCCAGAAGGTATGGAGGGTGATGGTAAAATCTACCCCCCTCCGATGATTACCTCGTCTCAAAAGAACATGACTCCCACTGACTTCCCGTTGGCGGTTGATATGCTCAATAACTCAACAGTCCTTACGATGGCAAATGTGAGTGTCGATGTCGAAGATGTTTACATTGGTCAACTGCCTGTCAAATGGGCTGCCCAGGTACGTGTGGCTGAACTTGTTAGATTCTATACTTCTGTCAATAATATTCGTGTTTCTGATGCAACTGTAGTAGTCAAGGACGCTGTTGGTAATGATCTATACGATCTTGAAACGGGTACCGATGGTTGGACTGAATGGATTTCACTACCCAAGGACTTCCATCTCGACTATCGTGGCCTTGGCCCAAGCCAGAATGATCCGGATAATTTCGCAACAGCTGCATCTGAGAATTCTTGCAATGATGGCATCGACAATGATGGTGATGCTGTACGAGATCAGGATGATCCTGATTGTGCAAGTGGTTCCAATACACGCGAACTTTCGCTTTACAGATACACTGCTTACCGATTCGGCAAAGGATATCAGACCGGGTCATTCACGATTCAGGATTCTTCCAACACCATTCAGGAGGCTGTCGCTCTCGATAATCTCGCTCCATCTCTGAATGTGACTCAGAATGACTACTATTCGTTCAAGCGTGTTGTTAATTTCACAGGTACTGCACATGATGGTAACTTCATTGGTATCTATGGAGACAATACGTTGAGTGTAGCACAGAGGGATGCGTTAGCGAAGTGGGATCAAAAAGGCGTAGTGACACGTATCCAAGTCAAAGATCCATTCACCAATGATTGGGCAGACGCTTCCTATGCGACTGATACTAGTGGTGTAGATGATGTGTCCTATAACGACCACCCATTCAGTTCGTGGTATTTCACTTATGACATGTCGACTCAAGCAGAAGGTGATTACACATTCTCTTTCAGGGCGTTTGATGGTGTAGATTATGGTAATATTGTAACTCGTACAATTAAATTGAACACTCAGCCGCCCAGTCTTATTCTGACGACGCCTGGTGATTCTACTGAGCACAATGGTAAGGAAGGCGTAGTATTCAGTGGTACTGCAAGTGACCCATACTCAGGAACAAGTGGAGTTGACATTCAAAATATCCACATCGTAATTGACCGTTTACCAGGGGATGCCTCCAGCACTCGTGAGACAATTCGGAGTGTAGCTGCACCGGGCGGGGAAAGTTGGACTTGGGAATGGAATACCTCAGGTCTTCCAAAGACGCGAGAAAGTTACGAAGTCACCGTCTGGGCATCAGATTCTGATTTCTGTATCGGTGAGATTGGTGAATGCACTGCTTCGACTCGGACTATTGTTGTAGATAACCGAAACAAACTACCTACGAACTTCATTTTCTCGCCGTCGAGTGGTCAACAAGTTACAGCGAGTGAGACCACAGTAATTTCGGGGCAAGCAACAGATCCAGATGGTGAGATTACTCGCATTGAGATAGAAGTTCTCGACCCTCAGGCTAACTTTGGTGTCCTCGATACTCTAGTCGTAACTAAAGATAAGATTACAGGCGCTGGAGCGTGGCAGATTGAGTGGGACTCAACCCAACTAGTTCATCTTCAACAATACTACATCACCGCTCGTTCCTATGACGGTTACAACTACAGTAGTTGGTTCGAGGTTGTTATCACTGCAGATAACCCTCCAGATGCTGACAATACTGCGCCAACTTACTCCTCAGTAAACTGGCCTGCAGAGATTCTATTGTTTTGTGACACTGATACACAGGCATTGGATAGGTGTACAGTTGGGACTCTGGATTTGAACCAGTATTTCGATGACCCCGATGGCCAAATCCTCTCCTTCTCGGCATATAATAATCCTAATATTCTCACTGACGATCTCTATGACCTCGTT
>PATC01000006.1 GCA_002712285.1 Methanobacteriota archaeon | reverse complement strand
CAATCGTATGAAATCCTCTGTGATTTATTGGTGAAAATGATTCAGGACGAAGAAATACCAACTATCAAGAAGTTAGAAAAAATGCAAGATGAATTTGAGAAATTAGATTGATTTGGGGGTTGATTAGATGGGTGAAGACCATGGCCCTGAACCAACTAAGATTCTCAAGAATCAATAGAGTGAGTCAAAGTTCCACCCACCCCGGCGAGCGCACTTCCAAAAAACGAATACATGTTAGCCTACATATTCAATTCGCGAATGTTCCATTCTGATAATCCGTAAAAGCCTGAATGATCTCCTCTCTTGTATTCATCACAAAAGGCCCGTGACGAGCAATTGGTTCATTCAATTCGGGCCCAGCAAGAATCAAGAATTCAGAAGAAGAATTGCATTCAATAACAATCTCATTGCCTTCCGAAAGAAGAGCAAGCTCTCCATCACGAATCACTTGTCTGGTCCCTAATCCGGGTATACGAGATTGACTGTTTACTCGTAATTCATCGGAGATGTTTACTTCACCACCGAACATGTAAATCATCCCATTTAGTTGAGGTTCAAAAGATTGGATTAGACGACTCCCTGA
Organism: Methanobacteriota archaeon; assembly: GCA_002712285.1. GTDB lineage: Archaea > Thermoplasmatota > Poseidoniia > Poseidoniales > Thalassarchaeaceae > MGIIb-N2. Next base: position 34,865 of record PATC01000006.1, on the reverse strand, counting down.
TTCCATTTTGACATGTATCAACGTAATTGGAATCACAGTATCAATCGATGATGTAACACCCATACACTCCCCGGCAATAACACGAGCCCATACGCCATTCTTTTCGACTGTGGGTGAGGCAGAAGAGGGGACCTCTTGGTACCTTGGATCCATCATCTTGTGTGCTGCTGGAAGGTTTACCCATATCTGGAAACCATGGGTTCTACCCCCTGTTTTCAAAAAATCTTCATGTGGTTCTTCGCAGTGAATAATTCCGCGACCAGCAGTCATCCATTGAACATCACCGGGATTCAATTCCCCGCTGTTACCTGCACTGTCCTCATGCCTCATCCTGCCGTCCAAGAGATATGTGACAGTCTCAAATCCACGGTGAGGGTGCCATGGAGCGCCCAATGCTTCACCTGGGCCATAATCCACAGGACCCATTTCGTCGATTAGTAAAAACGGGCTCATGACGCGCCCCATCCGATATGGCCGACGAACCCTGAATCCACCTCCTTCGCGGACAATATGAGTCGAGACAATTTCGACGACATTACGACGATTGTGCATACCTATTACTATCGATGATTATCAAATAATGACTTGTATTCTTCTCACATCTCATTTGTTTATGCTCGATACCTACGGTTGATGAATGACTACTTCTTCGAAGTACTATGAGGCCCAGACAGATTCTCGGACTCATCATGGTATTCGTATTCCTGCCATTGAACACAGGACTCTATCTTAGTCTCCTAGGCGGGGAAGATGCAACCGGCCGCGTTCCTGGTGATTTTGCTTGTTACATGATTTTGTTATTCATTTTAGGAGCCGTACTACTGATGACTCCTACTCGAGCGCAAAAACTGGTTGCTTATGGCGAATCGGAATGAAGAGTTGCAATGACAACTTGATGATTCATTATTGGTTCTGGAATACTACGAATGCTGTATTGAATCAAGTCCAACGTAGCTTCGTTAGATGCAACCCGAATTCGGCGAGATGCAGCCATACCCTCCCCAGTGGCTTTCCCCACAGCTTCTTTCACCATCCAATAATGAAGCCTCATTGAATGAGATTCATTAAGCAAAACTTGGATCTCTTCAGGTGTACAAAACTCCTGTAATGCTCCATCAGAAATGTCCCGATTTAATGGCTCACAATCAATTCCAATTCTTTTGCCACCATCAAATAACGCTGCTACAGCTAGGGTTTCACTATGCGCGATACTCACCGCAAATTCCGTATCATCTTCACAAGTAAATCGTAAACCATCAGAGGTTAGATTCAATTTACCTAATGATGGATTCAAACCTCTCTTTCGAATTAAATCGGTAATACAACGTCGTCCAGCGATATGCTGATTCCGTCTTTTAGGGAGCATGCGATTAATCTGGAACTGATTGATTAATGGCAATTCATCAGCATCTGTATCGAGATCGGATCTGACCTCAATCCAACAGAGTTGTACTGAAGAGATTCCTGATTCAACATGATGCGGTCCATCCCGCAGATTCTCGCCCCCATTACGCATCCGAGAAAGTGAATCTTTCATCCTCTGGAATTGGAACCATGCCCTTGAGCCGTAGACCCGAAATATGCATCACAGTCACATTATCCTCGTTTACCACAACTGCATCATGTAGTGTAATACCTTGATCATCGATACTTCGACGAACTGTCCTAACTCTCAATGATCCAGAGAAGGAAGAGATATCCATGTCTAAATGTTCAATGCCAACGGGTAGAGATTCTAATCCATCCACCTCCATGGATACCAGACCTGCATTCTGCAAGCACCCCTCTACTACCATGGGAAGGAATTCCAGTTGCATACGCTTACCTTGAGACTCTTCGGCAAACAATTCCTGATTGGGAAGTTCATCGCGACGGAGTAAGTGTCCATCTAAACCTCTGTCATCATCCACATCTATGCCTCCAATAACTCCTCCATGGACTTGGAATCGAGGACCGTGGAACATCCGTTCATAGACGAAGCTCGGACCATGAATAGCAGATGACATTGTTACTAGACCTAGGCTATGATTCTCAACAGGTTCAGGGGACCCTCCGGATTTCAATAGTCGGACAATACCTCGATGATGAATCGTTGGCTCCCCAAACACCTCGCCTGAAGAGTTTGTGAGGTCGGTCTCTAAATGACAACGAATCCAGATATGATCATCATCCTGTCGATCGAAATTTGCCTTAATTCGAATTGATTTGCTATCCTTCATTACCTTGACAGGAAGGCCGAACTCAACTTCATCGAAGCCATCCACAGCACAAAGCGGCCATAGTAGAACTGCGCTCTCTGCGAAAGCCTCGAGGGCCATGACCCCTGGCATATATGGGACCCCATCGATTGCGTGATCCTTCAAATGAGGATGTCGTTCGGAATCTATCACTGTGGAAAAGGTCACAGAAGAATAGGGACTAATCTCCTCAATATGGCCAATTAAAGGGAATCTCATTGGATCTGAAAGTAGATTCGCTACATCCTGTGGGAGGCGTTGTGGTGGTGGTCGGATAGAATCCTCGTCATCAAGTAGNCCAAGTCGACCAGCGATCATTANCATACGCTTTCCAGAACGAAGTGCTTCATCTGCGAATCTTGAAGCCCCGTCATCTGGTGATATCATATCNATACCAGCTTGCTCGAATATGGATTCAAGCGAACCTCTTGTCGCCATCCCAACATCAGCCCAAGGTGCCCAAGCAATTGCAACTGCTCTAGGGGCTTCACTATGTGCAGCGATTCGTGCCATTTCTACATCGAGTACTTGATTGGCGGCACAATAACCGAATTGCATAGCATTACCTTGACGTCCAGCAATGCTAGTGAATACTGAAAGGAAGCGCATGTTCGGAAGATCATGCTCTAGGGCGGAAGTAAGGTTACGCCAACCCTGAACTTTCACTTTTAGGACTCTCTGGAAGACATCCGGATCTTTACGTTCGAATGGTGTCGAATCCTCAATCCCTGCACCATGTACAATTCCTGTAACTGGCCCCCATTCTTCACTTACACCAAGGAGAGTCGAATGAGTAGATTCACGATCTGTAACATCTATACTTACGTAATTTGCCCGATTCCCTGTTTCCCCGATATTTTTGATCGTACTATGAATCTCAAGGCCACGTAACCAACGATTCCAAGCATCATTCCATTGCTTGAGGGATACATGACCATCTTCACTCTCCTCAATCATCTTCTCACGCAAAGCCATACGCTCCGCTTCCATCTCTTCCTCTCCTAGATCGAGGAATCGTTCCTGATCAGGATCCAATGGAGACCTTCCAAGTAGAATGAAACGTGCACCAACGCCCTGCGAACGACGTGCAACTTCAATGATACTACGCGCAGTTACTCCTGCAGCACCACCTGAGACAACCCAAACATCGTCATCTAGGAGAGGAGTAGATTCTACTTCCAGTGCCTCTTCGTAGAGGCTCAGCCGATATCTTGTTCCATCTCGTTCAACTGCAACTTCCCGTGGTCCTCTTTGTTCGAGAAGTTCGCTTAGGAGCATTTCAGCGAGAGTATCGGGCTCCTCCAATAATCCTGGATCAAGGTCGACTGCTCGCGACCTAAGATGTGGACGTTCGCGCCCATAACTCTTGATTCCACCATGGGCACCAGCTGCAATTGAATTGAAGCGATCACCTCCAATCCCGTGACGGCCATCGAGGGCAGAAACAGATGCCACAAGACCGCTTTTTGCCTCCCGGAGATCTTCATCTAACCCTTTCAGAATACTGAACAATCCGGAAATTGATTGATCAAGATGAGCGGTTGTGGTTACATCCTCCCAAGGTACGCCAGCAAGACGTACAGGTGCAAGATGTACTACACCTGCAGGCGGTGCAATCTCCTGAACGATACGTGCAACTTCAAGCAATTGATCGGCATTAGAGGGGTCTACTCGGAGTATATCCACCTCTCCATCACGTTCTCGAATTGGGCCAGAAGATACACTTGCATCAAAGAATACTCGAACCGCTTCTATCCCTCGGTCTTCCAATAATGAGCAAAGTGTCCCTGCGATACCCCAAGCGTCGTCAGTTACGATAAGAGAGCGCCCTACTAGATCAATCGGGGCATGATCCCCCCAAGAACATGGTTCAACTTCAACTTGGAAGCGACGGGATTCGACTGGATTCTTAATTGGATTTGATTCAGAAACTGTCTCTTCGAGTTCTACTTTTTCAGGTTCATCAACTACAGATGGAGATTCAATTACAGGTGTAGAATCCAATATTGGAGCCGTAAGATCGCCACCTTCAATCTCAGAACGAATGTACTGAATCACATGACCAAGAGTAGGATGGTCACGTAATTGGAAAGACTCATCCACAGCCAAGCCAAACTTTGAGCGAAGATCAGCCATAATCTCGGCTTGTTTGATTGAATCAATGCCGAGTTCACCCTCCATGTCTGCATCCATCTCAAGGAACTCGGCAGGGTATCCAGTGTGATCAACCACAACTTGGATGACCTCATCATCTACAGCATCTGTAGAAACTGGAATCTGAGGAGGGTTGCTCTTCTCCTCGTATTCTTGCTCTTGAGACATCGAATTATCTGAAGATGAAATCATCTCCTCGTTAGTAGAGGCTTCAGAATCTATCAGTACTGACTCAGATTCTATTGTAGATATGCTGTTGAAAGATGCAATATAATTGATTACATGACCCAATGTAGGATGCTCACGTAGTTGGAAAGAATCGTCTACAGGGAGAGAGAACATTTCGCGAAGTTCCGCCATAATCTCTGCCTGCTTAATCGAATCAATTCCGAGTTCACCCTCCATATCTGCATCCATTTCAAGGAACTCTGATGGGTATCCCGTCGCTTCTGCGACCACGGAAAGAACACCCATTTGGATATCTTCGTTTGAGGCTGATTGAACCGATACGGGAGTGGGCACCGATGATACAGATATTTCCTCTTCAACGACTTGAATGGACACTGATTCAGATGGATCTTCAACAGAATCAGAAGAGGCGGGGGCCGATGATGAGGCAGGGGAAATCGTTCTATCTGATGCTTCAAGAATTGGAGCAGTTCCTTGAACACCTCCAATGAGATTCTCATCCGGGTCAAGATAGGCGACAAGTTTGCGATCGAGGAGACGAAGATGAATCTCAGAAGCGCCTGAATGTGTCTTAATCCACGTGTCAATCTTGCCTGGAGTAAATCGAGCGGTATCTGAATCCGCAACTCTTCGTAGGAAGGTAAGCGCAATCTGGCTACCAAATCCGGCCCCATGTCTCAAGGCGTATCGAACATCATGCTCACCACCCATGCATAGATTGAGTTCTCCCAAAGTAGGGTCTACATCACGGAAATTAGCAATCGGAGGAAGACGACCTGCAGCTAGACCACGAATCACAATTGCATCTTCTAAGCCAACACCCATTGGGTGTCCTGTGTAGCCCTTGCCGTTCGTGATTAAGATTCGAGAGGCTCCATCACCAAATACAGAACGTAGGGAAGCAACCTCTGCAGAAGCAGAACCGCCACGTGGAGGCGTGTATGGTTCATGCGACATGAAAGTCATGTCATCTACAAGATCTGCACGACGTAATCCATGCTTTACTTCCATCCTAGCGACAAAACGTTCCATGACCATAGCTGCATGATCTGTGTCAAGTCGAGTAGGGTGATATGCGCTGTTAGCAATCTCTGCCCCAAGAACCTCGACGTATGGAGTAACGCCTCGTTCAAGGGAATCTTCAGGTCTCTCGATTACAAAGGCGGCTCCACCCATTCCCAGAAGCATGCCATGTCGTCTCGCATCAAATGGTAGAGCGACCTCACTCACCTCCGACCCCATGGCATGGGCACCGGCTGCAGCAAATCCTGCACCAATCCAGGGCATCAAAACATCACTTGTTGAATCATCACCACTGACAACAATGACTCGATCACATCGACCGGTTGCCATCCAATCCTCTGCGATAGCAAAGGCTGCAGGAGTTGAAGCGCAGGCATTGTTAATCGCAAGATTAGGGCCTCGAGCACCTATCCAATTAGCAAACTGGCTATGCCCCATTGAAAGAACTTGGAGGAGATACTTGCGATCGAAATGATCTCCTTCGACTTGTCCATTGTTCAGAGCATGTTCGATTGCCTTCTGTAATCCTGGGAAGACAGATGCAAATATCACTCCAGTTCTATCTCGTTCCACATCTGGTAGAGACCAACGTCGAATCATTCGCTTTCCGACTCCGTTAACCTGCTCCACAGGCATCAGAGGCAAGCCAGCATCTGCAAGAGCTTCAAGTCCGGCTGCAAATGCAAGAGAGGTTGCGATATCGAATGCATCAACTAGATGTGGATCGATACCATACTGCTCGGCAAGATCGAAGCGACCGCCTCGACCGGCTAATTGGGGAATTGTATCAATTGAATCAGCAGGTACCAAATTCGCTGTACCATCTTCCTCCTTCACTAAACGAACTATGCGCTTGTCCAACAGACGTTGCTTCATCTCTGGTGAAAGTTCAGAAATCAAATTCTGGCCACGTAATATTGCGTCCCATCCGCCTTGGTCAAAAACCTCGTCAAGACCGGGCAAACCAAGCGATACTCCTGACACAACTGGATTGATTCGTTGAACTACCTCTTGCCCAGATGATGCGATTTTTGAACCACTATCAACAGGACGAAGAATCGGTTGAACAACAACCCAATCCACCAATTCTTGGATTGTACTAAATGTCGTAGAATCTGCTTCAGACACCTGATGAATTTGGCGAACCTCTTCAGCAATCATGTTGAGAGCCTGTGGTGTCAATCCAATCTCATCAAAAGACACCTGCCCAACAAGAACACCTTCTGGATAGGATACATGTTTTGCAACGATTTGGCTAATTGATGATGCTACTCTTCTCTGGGCTTGGAATTCGTCCTCAAATACTCCAGAAGAAGTTGAGGAAACTGAAGGCTTCGATACAGTTGTTGTATCTGGAACCATAGTAGTTCCACTTTGAGGCAGAGGCCGAGCCCGAAGACGAAGTGCTTCAAGTTCAGCAGAAGAGGCGTAACGAACTTGCGAACCGTCCGCAACCTTTGGTCCGGCTTGGAACTCAGGAGTGTGAATCGACGAATGCAAGTCATGAATTTCTGGGACGCGCCCCGCTACAGCCAGCATGGCAAGGGCACCAAAGAAGGATGTAATTCCACCAGCCTTAGGATGGTTGGTGATGTTTACTATACTCTCCTTGTCGTCAATAATCTGACTAGCAAATAAGGCAAGAGCGCGCTTCGGACCAACCTCGAGATAGATACGAGCACCAGCCTCATGCATAGAACGAATCTGAGATGTCCATTCTACTGCAGAAGACATCTGAGGTGCAAGCTTCTCTAGGATTGCTGCCTTAGCATCTTGGCCTGGTTGAGCCTCATTAGGATAGAAAGTACCATCTACGTTAGCCGAGATTGGAATTGAAGGAAGAGAAATTTCCAGATCTTCAAGGAAACGGCGAAGTGGTTCGTTAGCCGGAGCGACGATACGACTGTGGAATGCGTGACTGGTTTGGAGTTGAACAACCGTTGCACCCCTCTCTTCGAAAAGGCGCATTGCCTCACGCATCGGCTCAGTTTCACCGGCGATTACAGTCATCGTTGGAGAGTTCTTATTCGCCGCGATGACATATCCATCAACAGAATTGAGAACAGTTTCTATAACCTCAAAGGGAGCAGTAATCGATGCCATGATACCCTTGTCTGGAACTTCTACACTACCCATCTCTGTACCACGTGCTGCCGCGGCTCTGAGTGCGTCTTCGAATCGAAGAATTCCTGACACCATCAATGCTGCATACTCGCCTAGACTATGTCCAGCAACCATATCTGGATGGATACCATTCTGATTGAGTAAACGCTCCATCGCAAGATCTGCTGTCAGCATTGCAGGCTGAGTATATTCTGTTTGCTTGAGTTTCTCCTCAGCGACTTCAATCTCTTGTTTACTCAGTCCAGTCCTTAACACGAAATCAGAAAGAGGCTCTCCGATGATGTCCTTCATCACTTCATCGGCTTCCTTCCAAGTACTCCCGATGATGCCATACCGCATCGAGAGATCGTGTGTCATTCCGACATATTGGCTCCCTTGACCAGGATACATGTGTGCAAGACGTTGGTTATCTGTAAGCGGAGGGGCATCTGAGACGAAGATGAACTGCTTAGCAAGGAAATCCCACTTTGAACGATCTTCAAGCGAAGATTCGAGCATGGTTAATCGCTTCTCTAAAATCGCCCAAGAATCAGCAACAAGGCCAACTCGGATGCCTTCTGCAACATATTCTGTCGAAATCTTAGGTAATACCGCTGAAAGACGGCGCCCCTGAGGAGAATCATCGAAGGTTGGGCTGCCATCGAAGATACTGCTTCTTATCTCACTAAGTCGAGCCGTCATTGCTTTGATGTCGGCAGCGTTCAATAGAAGGAAGCTACCTTCAATGGCCTTAATCTCCTCCCATGTCATCGTTGCAGTATCTTCACCGAAGGATTCTGCTGCCTTCGTGAGTTCCTTACGAGTAAGGTAATCATTGCCATCCGCATCAAAGGCTGAAGCATGGGACAAGAACTCCTCCCGATTCGTAATTCCATAACGCTTCATTACACTTGCAAGAACATTATCAGAAAAACCAGCTGAGGGTTTCATCAGATATGCATCGCGCCTCAATCTCCACTCAGCAGCAAGGTTAGCATGAAATTCAGGATCAAACTGCTCCAATGCACAATGGAAGTTCGTTCCACCGAAACCAAAGGCACTGATAGAGGCACGACGTGGGTGGTTCTTTGGGGAAGGCCAATCTCTTGCTTCAGTGGGAACAAAGAATGGAATAGATGACCAATCGAGACTCGTATTCGGATTCACAAACCCTGCAGATGGAGGCAGTGTCCTATGGTGGAGAGCGAAAGTCGCCTTGAGAAGACCTGCTGCTCCGGCAGCGGCCTTCAGATGGCCTATCTGACTCTTAATTGAGCCAACTCCAACTGAGCCTGTCTTTGCCCCATCCCCATACAACTCAGTAAGGGAATTCAGTTCAGTGGCATCACCGACAATTGTAGATGTGCCATGAGCTTCAATCATCTCTACAGTCTCAGGACCGTATCCTGCCTGTTGGTATGTCCGAGCCAATGCCTGAACTTGGCCACGAGTGCTCGGTGCTGTGATTCCTTTACCTCGACCATCACTACTTCCACCAAGTCCACGAATTACAGCATATACCCGGTCTCCATCGGAGATTGCATCGTCAAGTCGCTTTAGTATGAATGCCCCCGCACCCTCGCCCATCACAAACCCATTTGCACCTGCATCGAATGGTGTTGAGTGGCTTGCTGACAAAGCACCGATTGCACTAAACTTAGAGAATGTTGCAGGATCCATAGTCCGGTCAGCCGCACCTGCAACCATCAAATCCACCTGACGTGCTTGAAGCAGACGGCAGGCGTCAAGAATTGCTGCAAAGGTGCTTGCGCAAGCAGCATCAGTAGCATAATTCGGCCCCTGTAAATCAAGTAAATTTGCAACTCGCCCTGCTACTACATTTGCAAGTTCGCCTGGCATTGTGTCCTCATCTACACGAGGTGTACCCTCAGAAATCGCTTCCTTGAATGAATCAACTGACTCTAGAGGCATCCCCGCTTCAACGGCCTTCCGTGCGAATGAATCAGCCCATACTCGATGGTTGGATAAATTTCGGTTCTCTCCTCCTAAAGCATTGGCAAATATGACTCCTGTGCGCGCTTTCGGTAACTCAAAACGTGGATCTTCTCCGAGATACCCTGCATCCTCTAAAGCCGCTGCTGAGACACTTACCGCCCATTGTTGAGAAAGATCAATCTGAGTCAATGAGCCAGGTGGAACGCGCCATCGACGCCAGTCGAATTCAAAATCTTCAACAAATCCTCCAATCTTAGAGTAAGTCTTGCCTTCAGGGACATTCTTTGGCCCCCCCTCAACCCAATGATCAGCAACGACCCACCGATGTTCAGGAACTTCCCGGATTGAGACATGGGTGTCGATTATATTCTGCCAGAATACCTCTGCATCCGGTGCATCAGGGAGAATTGCACCGACTCCGATAATTGCAATTGGCTCAAAAGGATCCTGAGGGGATTCATCGAGAGCCACATTCTCACCTCAATCGTTGATACTCTCCGGTACCATAGTGATGCTGTAACCACAATCCACGTGTAGGATTTGACCTGTTACCGCTCCACTCATTGGACTTGCAAGCCACACGGCAGCTCCTGCTACATCTTGTTGAGTGGTATTCCTGCGTAACGGTGAGTTCCGTTCCACGTGATCGAGAATACGATCGAATCCGGGAATCCCGCCAGCAGCAAGCGTACGTATCGGCCCAGCAGAAATCGCATTGACACGATGGCCCCCTTCTCCAAGACGCGCTGCGAGTTCTCTGACCCACGACTCTAGGGCTGCCTTTGCGACACTCATCACTCCATAATTGGGCACATAGCGAGTACTCGCAGCATAAGTCAGAGTAATGGTAGAGGAATTAGGATTGAGATATGGTACAGCATGACGCATTAGACGCTGTAACGAATGGGCACTCACTCTCATTGCAAGATCGATGGAATCCATCTCATTGAACAACATATGCCGATCGAAGGTATCTCTTGGAGCAAATCCGATTGCATGTACCAAGATATCGGCCTTCGCTCCAGGGGATTCTTTCTGCCACTCATCAAAGAATTCCTTCGTCTGCTCATCACTAGCGACATCACAGGGATAAAACGCCTCAATGGCAGTTAATTGGTCCTTCAACTGAAAAAGGCGACTCCTATAGCGTGGTTGAAATCCTAGAATTAGATTGCAACCTGCTTCAGCGAGTCTCTGACAAATTGCCCAAGCAATCGAGTCCTCGGATGCGACTCCAAATACAAGTGCTGTCTTACCCTCTAGTTCCAACATGGAATCGAACGACACCCCCCAATCTCACTATAGGGAGTACCGAAGCCATATGACCGTTGCCGACGGTTGGGTCGGCAATCACCGACATTCACCATAGAGTGTATCAGGCCAAACACGATGTAGCATCCACAGTAATTCGGCAACCTTAGATTGATTCCAACCCAAACCACCTTCTGAAATTGGCATCTGTAGATGGCGTCCTAACTCGTTAGTTCTCTTAGGGAGGGTCTTAGGCCCAAGTACTGCACCGGGTCGTCGTGAATCATCAAGATAATCCGTCTCCATCAAGAATGGAGTTATGTCCTGAAAAACTAACTCGTCCTCAATCAAACTCAATGCAATGCCTTGGATAGATTCCTTACCCATGCTGACTGTAACAGGTAAGCTTGAACGAAAGGATTCTGTGACATTTGATGGAGCATAATGTCGAAGCGTAAGGCTAACAGGAAGACCCGAAGATAAACGAATCTTCTCAATCTCAGAAAAGGTAACTTCTGCCCGATCTTCCACATGGAGTTGAACAGGACACGAATATTTTGAGCATCGGCGGAGAACCTCGTGCAGCATCTGATTCGCTGCATCCCAAATCTCATCTTCGACCGGGAAATGTGGTCGGCCCACCTCTCCTACGGCAACACAATCGCCTGACAGGAAATAAGTGAGTGCGAGATCTACTGCATCAAGATGTAGTTTGGTTGCAGCCTCCATGCCCATTGAAGGAATCTGATGTACCCAACTAACAGGATGGGGACCGAGTACTACCTGTACCTTCAGACCAATAATTTCGCGTACCTCATCAGCCATTGCAAGAGTATCGATATACGCTTCACGGATAGCATCTATGTTGACTGGCAAACATTCGAAATTTGGCTTATGGACGAGGATAATTCGAGTACCTCCTGAACGATGAAAATCACTTACTGCATCAAGAAATCTACCAGAACGATCGAGATGCATGTGTCCATCTGTAATTGGCCCCGTCCATTCTGAACCTGACCAAAACCGTTCAGGTGTCAAGATGCCTTCTGTTGACATATAGTCCACTCATGTGTAGAGGCGGGAGCGTTCAAATCTGCGCGCCCAGAATTCAGCAGCTCGTTCAGAGATTCGACGGCTGAGAGCGTCAAGGAAGATAGTTCGACCATTGCGGAAGACAAGAATCTCTACCTCATGATCCATGTCAGCGATACGAATAGCATCGAGACGCTCTTCATAGCGTGCTTCAGAGATACTCTTGACAGCTTTTTCGAGATCGACTCCAGCGGGCATATCACAACTAGCAGTCATTGGCCCGAACTCAGTTCGTAGTCCACCATCAGATTCTCCGAGACCAAGTAGGAACTCCGACACAGCCATTCGAGCAAGATCTTCCTTGATAGCTCCATGAACTGTGATGGTCCCTTCCGCTGAATCAATAAGAAGAATGTATGAGGGTTGAGTCATCTGTTTGACAACAAGGTTACCAGACAATACAGCTCTTGCCTCTTTGACCAATCTCTCAGATTCCAAACCAACAGAGGTACGGTATCGGAATACTTGGTTTTCAACAGTAATCTTGGGCCCGGCCATCATTCCTCCTCCATTGTGAAGTCCTCGGGCTCTGGCAAATCACCCAAGGCCTCGAGGACCTCCGGGAGCCTCACCTGAGGGACCGGGACAAGCATGACCTTCTCGCCTCCATCATCAATCTGTCCATCTAAACCAGTCCTCAATTGACTCAAGGCACCTCTGAGTCGAGCCGCGAGACGTTCATGGATGGCATCCAAAAGAGACAAAGGTACAGATTCCATCTCATTACGCCACCACGCTGCTTGAAGGGAGGCGGCAATATGGAAAGAAGTACGATTGATAGAGGGAGGTTCCATCGCGATGATTTTCGCCATCTTCATCACTCTTCGAGTTGCTCCAATCGCCCTAAGAAGACTTCGAACGCGAGTTCTTGAGTCGGCAATCAGCAAAGTCATATCCACCCATTTGGAATCATCCAAATTAGGTTCAATACACCAGATTCGGTTATTTTCAGACCTCGCTTTCTGAAGGAGATTGAAGGGTACAGGATCTGGAAAACAAGCCACATCTGAATCGTCTAACGTCACCATCTCCTTGACCACGCGACCAGATGGGCCTAGATTCGCAATCATTGCATCACGAACAATGCCTGGAGAATCGGCCTCCTCCTTATCCTGATCAGACCATAATGCAAGGTCTTCACTTGACGCGATAAGAGCTAAGCCATCCCATTCTACATTATCTGCATGATTCACGAGTGGACAATATGGGAGGAACCGGAGAATTCCTCCATCAGGATCTTTCCAATCAACCGCCCCCCAAGTGAGCAGGGGGTCCGAATGCATGGAACTTCGCTCACTGATTCTGCTCGGCGAGCCAGTCACGTAGTTGATCAATAGACCAACCCATATCGAAGTAGCCCTGAATTGTGTTCTCATCCCAGAATGGGAATTCCTGTAGAGCAAGTTGCATCTCAGTCAACTCAGGTGTTGGTGGACCACGACTTGGTGGACCTCGGCTCGGAGGACCACGGGACTTCAGAGGCTCGACCGCCTCCCCCTGAGGTAAGAAATCATCGTCCTCGATGAAATCATCATCATCATCGCCTCCACGTCCAGATAGCACAACAACAGCAACCACGATACCTATGAGAATGAGCGCTAGTAACGCAACTAAGCCAATCATAGCACCGCTAAATCCACTCTGTTCATCGGATTCTAAAGATACCACGAAAGTAGTAGATTCATCGAGGAGATCTCCAGTCTCATTGTCTACTAACTGATACTGAACATTCACCAGAGGCGCAGGGAAATCACCCATTCTGATGCGCCATTCCAATTGCTCATCAGGCTGGATTACAGGCGAGTTGACTGGAGTAGTAGACTGAGTGGTCCCACTGACCACTGTGACTACCTTACCGGAGAATGAACCTGGCTTATTCCCTGTATTCTTTATTGTGACAATAATTTCCATCGCCTCACCCACGGCTGGAGTCGAATCCGAAAGTAGGACATTTTGAATCTCAAATGAAGCAGACTCGTAAACGACATTGAAGGTACCACCATCGAAGCCACTATCATAGGTCCCGCCTCCAATCAAAGCATTACCTGCTGAATCTGTACCTGAAATCCAGAATCGAAGTTCTACACCTGAAAGATCAGCTGGTAGGGTAGCGTTCCATAGATTCACACAGTTTACAGAAGCACGGATTGGGTTGTTACCACTGAAGGTCATTGGAACTGAGAAGTGAGTCATTTCAGGGAATGCTTGGTAGAACTCTGTCCAGTTTCCACCATCCTTGAAATACATCCAATTGAGATGTATATCCCCATCGATAAGTCGCTGACGCTCTTCAATAAAAGCCTTGACTGACACGCATTCAAACTGAGTAGATGACAACACACCTGCAGGAATTTCAACTGAATCTGCATCTGTAATTTCCCATGAACTCAATTGAGTAACACGGGGTGCTTCGCTGTCCACATTGACATAGAACACACTGTCTACAGATTGGGTTCCATCGGTCGCACCATTGGGTAATCCAACAATTGAGAAGGTGAAAGTGAACTCGTTCGTCTGTGTCGGAGCTGGATGTAGGATATCGAAAGTCCCATTCTCAAACGGATACTCCCAGAAATTAGCAGGAGCGAAAATGTATCCCTTGACATTGTCCGGATCAGCCTGTTGCTGTTCAATACGGAGTGTCAACGGTACCTGTGGATTAATTACAATACCATCAGAGAGGCGTTGTGAGAACGCATACTCGCCGGAAATACGTAGCATATCACCTGGATACACGAAACCAGATTCCCTATTACCTACATCTGGAGTGATGTAACCGATTGTATCTTCAACAGAGAAAGAAGAACGATCTAACTTGAAGTCATCAGAATAAGATACCTTCTGAACATAGTTCCCTGCACCACCAGATGTTGTAGTCCAACCACCATTATTGGGATCAAAGTCAGTGACTTCCACAACTGGTGTCCGAACTCCGTTCAATGTAGTGACAGACCATTCAAACACAATTGGGATATCAAGAATGAATTGCGTCTCAAACGGATCGATGAGTACCCCTCCATCGAGACGACGCATCTCAGCACCTTGGCCATCCTGAACAAGGTCCAAGACGTTGATCCAATCACTATCTGTCCACGCAGTATCGTTTGATGGAGTATAATGAATCACCATATCGCCAGCATTTATCGGATTGAGATTGATACGAACCTCAGCAATGTCGCCCCAGCCATTTGGATCAGCGCCTTGAACACGTAAATGGTAGGTATTCCCAGCGTACATCGTAGTGTTAGCACTAGTTAATTCAGTACCAAAGCCATCCTGAATACGAAGTGAAGTAACACTTGGTTGGCTACTCTCCATTGCCTGATAGGTTACAAGATCAAAGGAAATTCCCGGCCCACCTCCGCCGTTCACCGAGTTCCCACCAACGTCAGTACCTGAAACAAAGATACTCACCAATGGACTGTTTAGTAGTCCTTGATTTGCAAGATCACTGATACACGCAGCTCCTTGGTTATCGATGGTGTATTCTGACTCGTTCAGCGCATTACTCCTAACCAAAGGAACCTGTGCATACTCACCAACATCTGCAACTCGATCGAGATTTGTATCATGATCTTTCTCCACCCAATAGTTCAGCATGAGTGATTCTGGAGCAATCGGATTATCACGAGCAATCACGCGGAAGGTCTGGCAGAAACTTGCAGGAATCCATGTGTTGTCTGTGAGTTCGCGCCATGAGTTTGTTCCGTCCATTACACTAATGTTCACAAGTTGAGGAGGCAACGGATCCATCGATACTTGCATTCGAATTGCACAATCAGAATCAGGATTAAACTCAGAGGGCGGACATATTGTATCGCCACCCGTGAAATTCGCCATCATGAATCGGTATGTACGAACTCCAGCCGTTTGAGTAGGCAAGGTTGGTGTCCATGTGAAATCTCCATCGACGAATCCATTACGACGATCAACTTCATTCCACTCCTCAGACTCAAGATTTGAAGTGTTTAGTTCCTCAAGGACGATGGAATAACTTGCGGGATCTGGTGCATTCGTGATATCTTCAAATCGCACCTTCCCTGTCAGTACGAGGCTCTGGCTACTCTTAACATCCATCAAATCTGTCTGCTCAACTCCAGCCTGATTGTAGACACTGAAATCGGTGATGCCCGCATCGTTCTCCACCGCGTTCCCCACTGCCGGAGAGAGAGAGGCAGCGGCAGGTAAACCGATGACATCTGAATCGCTAATCGAAGATGAATAAATCATGACTGAAGGTGTATCATCCCAATCAGATGAAACACGGAAACGCCAGTTTAATTGTAAAGAAGCGCCTGTATTTGCTACGCTAACCGACAATTCAATTCCATCTACAGGGTCACTGATTTCCCAAAATGTATCATTCGAAATGGCGTATCCCAACTCGATATTGCCGCGTGCAGATTCCATCAATAGAGAAGCACCTGCGAGAGTTTGTCCTTGGGTAGTAACACTGTGTGTTGTTACAATCTCGTAGATGTTCCCGTCATCATAAAGTCCTGAGAAACTATTGGTTAATGAAATCGTACTAGAATGCCCCATACTTGTAGTAATACTGAGTGTGTCAAGTAGAACAGAGCCTCCTGTAGAAGAAGTGAATGTTAGTGGGACATCGATATTTCCTGCAGCTGCAGTGCCCATAGCAACGCCCTGTGAGAGTTCCCTAGCCAGATTGTTATCATCAGATATTACACGCTCCCAGTCGTAGTTTACAACAAGATCAGTGAAAGTGATTGATTGACCAGGTGTCGCATTTTGGCTAGAAACCTTCATCCTAAATTGAATCCATTCATTACCAAAATCGTCTACATCAGAGGGAGGAATAATCGAGTTAGAGGTCCCGTCGTCCATATCCAAGAGGGTATTGAGTGCATCCACAAAACCATTGAGAGGATCAGAAATAATCTGGGGGCTCAGTAGAGGCAGCTCATCAATCTCATTCAGGAGCTCTTCTTGAGCGGCAGCAGCTACGTAAATCTCAACATTATCGATTTGATTCTGCATGAAACCAATCTGGGCATTTGTCACATCTGCACCTCTAGGCAGCATGAAAGTAGCACCTTGCCCTACTCCCCCTGCAGTCACGCTGACAGTAGATGTATCTGCACCCAAGGATTGGCCTGCTACTGAACCCATACGGAATTGGGTCTGCTCACCCAAAGCGCCAAATGCTGGCTCAACGATTCCCCATTCAACATCACCGTCACCTGCTACATCGAGGCGAACCTCTTCCGCATGATGAGCAAAACGAAGATCTACATGAACTCCAGTAACTTCGCACTGGACGCTGGAGTAGTTCACAAGGAGACCGAAACCATTGGTCATAGCCGTGAGTTCATTCCAAACTCCAGGAGTCAAAGAAATCATCATTCCATTTGCTCCTGCTGCAGCGGAATTGCTTGGGATCATAGACAAAGATGGCGTGTTGGCTGGACAATCATCAGAAACAATGGGCCTAATCGCAGTGATTGGCTTGGCAAAGGTAGAACGTTCTGAAGGAGGATTGTAGGACTCATCTACCCAAACTGGTGATATGCCCATACCAGATGGACTTGATGGGTTGCTTGTCCATGAACCAGGTTGCTGATATCCATTCTCACCGAAGACCATTGCTGAGGTGTTGAATCCAGTAGTATATCGGGTTCCAATATTGAATCCGAATAATTCAGGTGAATTGAATTGGTTAGCTCCAGAATTGAAATTGAATCTGAGATCTACTGCGGCGTAATCTCCAGTGTCAATGTCCCAGAGTTCGATAACAGAACCACTCAAACCTGACATCGAATTGCCATAACGGTCAGGAACTATATTTGTCGTGCCTGGTTCTAGAACATCAACGGTTAATTGTCCGTCGCCAGTTACTTCAGCCTCCATGTTAAGGAAACCAAACCCGTTAGGAGATTCTCCACCCATTGAATCTGTATTGGAGAAGGTTCGGAAAGTAACAGAACCCGACGATGGTAAAGCATCTCCAACTCGAAGACCGTCGATATACCATCCTTGAAGATCTGCTGAAACCGGAGGATCGGCCACATCGTTCTTCTCAAGAACGAACTTTAGACGGACGTATTCAGTTTCGAAACTTGAAAGGTCAAGACCGATTGTCGCCCACCCTGCGGTTGATGAAGTCTGACTATTGTTTGAAGTCCCACCAAGCATACTAGCGCCAGTTGGGAAGGAATACTTGTTGCACTTCGTAGTAACCTGATTAACTGAAGTACCGCGCGTATACATCCCATTTCCATTTGAAACACCTGTGGTATTGGATTGATCGAAAGGAAGGTACTCAAAAGCACCCCATGAGGAACCATCAGTTGATGACTGAACCATGACATAAGCACAATCCTCGTAGTAGAAAGACGAGGAAGGAGCCGTACGATAGTATAGATTATGCAATGATTGGAACGATGCTTGAGACTTTCCGGCCCAGACATAGATTGACTCGCTGGTAAGTTCGTAGGTATAGGCTCCAATTTCAGCCCGGTAGTTCATTGAATCGAAATCAGTACCATAGCACCAGTCACTAGAACCACACTTGGTTATTGGGAAACCTGATTCTGGTGAGCCTCTTTCCCAGTTATTCTCTTGGAAACCATTGATTGCAGGCCCTACAGAGAAGGGAACGGGAGACTCAAAGTCCTGATTGTATCCAAGACTCTGAAGTGACAAGGTCTCATCCTGGACTGAAAAATCATTTGCAGTGGAATAAAGTGTGAAACCCCCATTGTATTGAGGATCCCAAAGATAAGATCCTAGGGCAGTAGAATGTGCATCGTATCTTTCAGATGAATCGTATTCTAAGTAATCTGTTCCAATTACCATGGCTGCACCATTGACCGTTTCACCTTCTGGAAGAAGAATCGAACCAGAAGTCGAATCAAAGTAATCAGAAGAGTCGTCTAACTCAACAATCGCTTGGCTCTGTCCGTTAGAATATGTGGAAACAGATGCTGCCTGTGACAATCCCATTGTCAACATTAGCATAGTCAGCACGATAGCCATAGTTCTCTTGGTGCGGTTGATCTTATTGGTCATCTTCCATCACATACCCAAAGGTGGGTAGTTAATCCACGGTTGGATGGCTTAAAACACCACTCTTTCACAGATTCCTTTGGAAAGCCACATGATTCGTCTGAATCCTCCTCTAAGTTGCCGACCAAACCACTGGTTCAAATCAGAGAAGATATGACTCATTTTCATGACCGAGCCATATTCGAATGAACCCGTGACCAAGATGGATGAGGTATTTCCACAGCATACGAACGCTTACAATACCCTGTTCGGGGGGCGTTTGCTCAGTATAATGGACACTGCGGCTGGGATGGCATCAAGCAAATTCGCTCATCGCGAATTTGTTACAATCTCCGTGGATGCGCTAAAATTCAAACGACCAGCATATCAGGGAGATCTCATTGAAACAACGGCGAAAGTAGTACATACTAGCACACACACAGCAGGCGTCTATGTAGTTGCAAAGAGATTGAATCGCAGTGAATGGGAGAGGGAAGAAATCTGTGCAGGATTTTTCTTCATGGTCGCAATTGATTCACAAATGCGTCCAATCCCAATCCCTCAATTTGTCCCTGAAACAGAAGAAGATCAACTATTCTGGAATCGAGCGCAAACTGCTCGAGATGCAATGAAGGCGAACCCAACTTAACAAAAACGACGCAATCATTGAATCGGGATTGAAGGTCCCGCGAACTATGGCAGTGCTGAATGTCCTGTGTGTGAGCACCGAGGACTTTGCAAGGAATCTAGGGAAACGGACTGATGACCGCGACGTTGAATCCTACATCTACAAGGAAATAAGAAATGAGCAATCGGATGCTTTGACATTTCTTAGGCCACGAAAACATCCTGAACGGATTCGACCACTACTAGCTGCCCTTGACATCGCAGATGCTGGTATAATTCAAGTTCAACGTATTGACGCAACATTAGGTGAGGTGCTTGTCGCAAGTGCTGTTGCGGGACTGCGTAATGGCATTGTAGTCATTGAACCAGAAGAAGGTGGGTGGGTTGATCCTGACCAATTGAGTACTATCATCAAACAAGCCGGACTCAATGGATGGACGATCATGTCGACAGTAGATGTACATGCAATTCGAGATTATGCTTGGAATATTCTAGACACGAAACGAAAAAATTCTGTTAATTCAACAAAAGCACCCCTTGCTATACCAGTAGACCAGAATTTCAGTGTAAAGGGAGTTGGACTTGTCGCAATTGGAACTGTACAAACCGGAGTTGTCAACAAGCATGACAACTTGGTGACTGCCCCTGGAAAGGATACAGGAGTAGTTCGTTCTCTCCAAGTAATGGATGACGATGTAGATGTTGCCTCAGCAGGAGACCGTGTTGGTGTCGCTATACGGAACATGAAGGAGAACGCGCTCTCCCGAGGAACCATTCTCACTAGGCCTGAGGATATTGAGAACATCATGGTACATTCCAGTAGTTCTGTCCAAATTGAAACAGCACCGTTCCAAAAACGTTCAATCGAGCAGGGGACCGTAGTCCATGCCTCGATAGACCTCCAATTTGTCGTTGGCCGATGTAAGGAAGTTGGAGAACGAATCCATATCGATTGGGACGCCCCTTTGCTTATTCGAAATGGCGCCTCAAGACGTCTCATTCTAAGCCAGTTAGATGCTGGATCAATGAGAATTCTTGGTCATGTAACTGATATTCAAGCCAATTGATTCGGCGTGAAGATGTTAACCGATAAACTAGTACATCGGCATTTCAAAATGATAAATTGTATAAGTGCAAAGAGAACATCTTCCCTCTGGATGCACTCTGAAGACGAGCCCCTACGGGCTCGGTCGGATGGAGAGGGGGCCGAATCCTTCGGCAACCTCCGTCTGACCGGGATAGATGGGCGATTACGTACTATTCTCAGTAATGAGGCATTAAGATTGGAGCGAAGCGACGGAAAGGGGTATAGAATCCAAATTACATCGATGATTTCACTCCGACTCATTTCCACTGCTTCAGTTCCCAATGGATTTGCTGTAATATCTGCACTTCTACTCCTGTATGGGCTTCGAATTGCACCCCCATCGTTGATGCCTTACACTACCGCTGGATCTGTCCTTACACTAGGCCTCTGGATGCTATTGAGGAAGGATGCTATCGTAATTGATACTGCTATTGGAGATCGACATCGCCTCCAAGGTAACAGTGACTCCCTCAAGCGATTGAAACGATATCTAGATCGAATGATGGATGGAGCCACACTCGAAGAGGTTCAAGATGAATTACGGATCAATCGACCGATGGCAACACCATTCTCCATTGACCTCGATATGCAAGAATCCAATGAGCAAGATTTAGCAAATGCTCTCGCAGCCCACGTTGACATCGGAGGATTCCTAAACACCGAGGCAGAGGTTCATACTCCAATCTTGAATGAGCGAGCGGATCCAACGGCATCTTTCCTAACTGATTGGAAAGATAGCCTACCTAGTTCTGAAGAAACAAATTATGGAATGTTTGGAGAATCTCATCGGAATCGTGCTACTAATGCTCTACGAACGAGTCAAGCAGAGGTAAGAAGTGCCTCGTCAGCATTCGAAGCGCCTCCCGCATCCATTGACACCAATGATGGAGGCGGAATATTCGGATCACTCTTCGATGAACCTGCTTCGGCATCTCCGCCTATACCTGAATATGGTAGACCGAGTATCGAGGATGATTTAGCCTTAGCACGACGAAGTTTTGATGAATTCAACATGAATACCCCGGAACAAAACACAGGTCTTCTTCCTGTTCCCATCTCAACATCATTTGAACGTCCTTTGAGTAGTAGTGAAATGATTCGTCGCGCACAGAATGAGTTCGGACCCTTTGATTCCGCGACTCTCCCAGCACCATCTGCAGATGCTGTACGTGACGAATGTCGAACAGATGGGCTAGTTGCCTCCGCTAGACGAATCGAAATTCAAGAAACGGATGTGATTGATGCTGAAATCATCGAAAACAAAACTACCGATCCAATGCTTCAAGAAAGTCCAATGATTCTGAGAATGTTGCAAGGTAATGAGAAAAAAGGACGGATTATACTCCGCTCAAAAAAGCCGGGCCCAAGCCGCACGATTCTAGGGCTAGTCCCCCCATTCAGGCAACGCGCAGTCCGACGCAGAGCAATGTCAATTCTAAGGCTTAGAAGCGATCAAGAACATCAAGCTCAACGGGTTGAACATCTCCAAGATTCAATTCGAAGTGAAGGCTCAGGGAATGTAGTAAATGATGGAGTAACTAAGGCGATGGAGAGTATTAGTGCAACACTTGAACAGAACCAAGATGCTCCTCCTGAAAGTATCACATTCGCTGAAATGAGGGCGACTCGCCCTGATGGTAAGGAAAGTCAGTATCCTGGCCTTCGTCGCTTTGGCTGATTAGATGCCAATGATTCGACGAAAGCGATCTAGACGGGCATGATAGGTACCACGGTCTAATTCGATCAATGGAATGGTACCAAATCCACCCACTACAAAAGAGGCGGCAACAGTCGCATGGATCATAGCATCACGGAAATCCCTCTCCGTTGGGTTCTCAACGCCACTCTCAGCAAGACAAGCCATCACAGTACCTGCGAATGTGTCTCCACAACCAGTGGGGTCGATAACATCCCTAGAAGGATAGGCTGGCATTGCAATAGTATAGCCATCAGCAACCATCAGAAGACCATGTTCTCCTTTCTTTGCAACTAGAACCTGTGGTCCAGGACCTACTTGACTGCCACCCGAAAGCGCTGAACCGTCGCGAACGGCCCGCATTGCAAGTACAAGATTAGATTCATTCGCCAACATGCGCACCTCGGCTTCATTGAGGAATGCTATATCGGCTCGCCTTAGTACTGCAGATAGTGCTTCACGCTCAATATCGATCCACAGATTCATTGAATCGACTGCGACGAGAGTAGGGGATTCCATCTGTTCAATGACAGACGCTTGAATCGCAGGGTGAATATTTGCACAAAACAAATACGGAGCGGAGCGCCACTCTTCCGGAACTTTTGGGTTAAACTCCTGCAAGACGTTTAGATCTGTACTCAATGTTTCAGCTTGATCCATCGTCCCTTCGTAATGTCCTGCCCATCTGAATGTTTGACCTGCAAGAGTTTCAATTCCTGTTAAGTCTAGGTTGCGCGATTTGAGTATCTCCAAATCAGATGTAACCACATCCTCCCCGACAACACTGACAAGTCCTACTCGTCCTTCTTGATGTAGAACACGTGATGCTGCAAGACCTGCGTGAACCGCAGCTCCACCCAATGTATCTTTTACAGTACCGTGCTGTGTAGAAATGGTATCATATCCAAAACTACCAACTAGGACGAGATCCAATTACTCAACCCCTCAATAAATCCGGATGTTCCTCTAGATACCTGATTGTTACGCGGCGATTAAGGAAGTCTCTTTCATCGAGTATAGCCCGATGTAACGGAATAACTGTATCAACACCATCTAAGATAGTCTCTGAAAGAACTGCACGACTTCGTCTGATTGCTTGATCTCGATCCTTTCCCCATACGATTATCTTTGCTAGAAGAGAATCGAAACATCCGGGCATGTCGTATCCTATGTGTGCATGTGTATCCACTCGGACACCCACTCCACCGGGAAAATGACATTCCCAAAGTCTACCTGGAGATGGTATGAATGTATGAGGGTCTTCTGCATTGATTCTAAATTGGATTGCATGACCTGTGAACTCAATATCATCCTGATTCAAAGACAACGACTCTCCTGCAGCAACTCGAATTCCTAGTTCAACAAGATCGTGTCCGGTGATGGTTTCTGTAACGGTATGCTCAACCTGTACTCGAGGATTGACCTCGAGGAAGTAGAAATCTCCGTGTGCATCGCGTAGAAATTCAAAGGTCGCAAGGCCACTATACCCAACTGCTTCTGCTCCAGCACAAACCTTAGCACCGATATCAGCGCGAACCTCTTCTGTTAGCCATGGGCCTTCCTCAAGCAACTTCTGATGTCGTCGCTGGATGCTACAGAATCGCTCTCCAAAGTGAATTGCACGCTTCCCATCAGCAAGCACTTGGAATTCAACGTGCTGAGCGCCCTCGATGTATTTCTCGACGAATACCCTATCATCACCAAACGCACTCCTAGCGCGTGATTGACAGAGATTGAGAGCTGAAGTGAATTCGCCAGGCTCGTGAACTATCTGCATTCCGATGCCGCCGCCGCCAGCTGCTGCTTTGATTATCACTGGGTATCCAATCTCTTCCGCAAGTAAAATTGCTTCTTCAGAAGTTGATACTGGTTCGCTACTACCCTTCGCCACGGGTAGACCTGCAGCCTCCATGGCTTTCCGAGCCTCAATCTTATCTCCAAGAAGTCGAATCACATCAGAAGATGGGCCTATGAAGGTGATTCCTTCTTCTTCTAGACGGCGCACAAACTCGGCATTCTCTGCAAGAAAACCGTAACCGGGATGTACTGCGTCAACTCCCATACTCTTGGCCGCATCTATCACGGCCTCGATATCAAGGTAAGAATCCAGAGGATTGTCTCGGAGAATTCCACGAGCATCATTGGCAAACCGAACCGGCAATGAGAGGCGGTCCTCTCGACCATGAATCATACAGACCTCAATGTCGAGACTTCTCAACGCGCGACCGATCCGAAGAGCAATCTCTCCCCGATTTGCAACGAGGACGCGGTGGAACATACCCCTTTGAGGATCGATTCGGTTGATGATGGAATCGGGTCAATAGACATCACGGAGATACCGTTTTTCATCCTTCATCATACGCTGCTCGACATATATTGCAGCATCTTCCTGTGACATACTGCCATGTTCGGCACATATTGAGATAAGAGTACTGTGCACATCCTTTGCCATACGTAACTTATCACCGCAAACATAGAAGTATCCGCCAGCCTCGATACGAGACCAGATTTCTGCTCCATGGTTAGCCATCAAATGTTGGACGTATACTTTTTCAGATCCCTCACGGGACCAAGCAAGATCAACTCGTTCGAGAGATCCTCCCGCCATCCAAGTCTCAATCTCGTCTCGATAGTAGAATTCGCCTGCTTCAGTCCAATCACCGAAGAACAACCAGTTTCGACCTGTTGCTCCATCAGACTCTCTCTGTTGGAGAAAAGCACGGAAGGGAGCGATTCCAGTCCCTGGACCAACCATGATAATATCCGTCGAAGGGTCTTCTGGAAGAACGAAACTTCTGGTGGGGGACATGAAAACAGGAACTGTAGATTCACCCTCAGGACACCGGTCTGCAAGATAGCCTGTTGTCAGACCTGTACGGTCTCGCCCATGGTGAGAATATCGGACAATGCCAACAGTAAGGTGAACTGTTCCAGGCTCATAATCAGGGCTTGAGGCAATTGAATACAAACGAGGCTTGAGAGTATCTACAGAATCAACGAACTCCTGTGCACCGAGGTTAAGCGATGGCATGTCTTCCAAAAGATCGACATAGTCACGAGACCAGATATAATCCTCCATAGCTGAATCATCGTTAACGAGAGTAGACCAGAGTGCAAACTCAGGGTCATCCACGGGTCCAAGGG
Source organism: Methanobacteriota archaeon (assembly GCA_002712285.1). Classification (GTDB taxonomy): domain Archaea; phylum Thermoplasmatota; class Poseidoniia; order Poseidoniales; family Thalassarchaeaceae; genus MGIIb-N2. The sequence continues at coordinate 9,295 of PATC01000006.1, read as the reverse complement.
GGATGTAACCCTCTGGACAATCATCTTCTTCTTTACTCACCCATTGCTCAAGGAGGACCCCATCCGAATCCAATCGGGTTCGTGATACAATCCGCATTTGTACACCACCACCAGATTCCGAGAAATGTGGTGAAAGACCCTGAATAAATCGCTTAGATACACGATGTATCTCCGACTTGGTGAGGAGAGCTTCTCGTAACGTCATCTCAACATCCTTGACTACAACCATTTCATCAGGAGGACAACCAAGACGCTCAATGGTAAGATCCACGAGATCAGGTGGACACGTCGGGAAGACACCTAATGCATCGCCTGCCTTGTATTCGAGACCTGAATCACCAAGATCAAACACAATATGACGGGTTTCTTTGAGCGAACCCTTGCCATTGAGTACGTAATTCACATTAATATTCGAAAGATAGGGATTTTTCATTGTAAAACTACTACTTGTTTCGACTTGCATGTCAGAATTTTCATTTTCTACTGTGACCTCGATTGTTAAGGCCTCTGAGTCATTCTCTGCTGAGTCATCTTCAGCTTGTGGAGGGTCTTCAATTTGACTCATTATTTTCAACACAGAATTTGTCCATTCTTGGGCTGGAGCCTCATAGTCAACATCACAATCGACTCGTTCATGAATCCTGTTTGCCCCTTTGGATTCAAACCAATTATCCCATTCTTTGCCAGATTCACAAAATAATTCGTATGATGTATCCCCCAAAGCAAGAACAGAGAAGTGAACACCATTTAGAGATTCGATAGTATCTCCGTTGGCAGCTTCCCACAAATCTTCTGCATTGTCTGGCTGTTCCCCATCACCCCATGTGCTACAACAAATCAAAACCCTGTTGTAATTCAACAAATCAGTTATCTTGACCTCGTCCATTGAGGAAACTGTGGCTTCTAACCCATACTCTTGTGAGGACTTCCCTGCTTGAATTGCTATCTCTTCTGAGTTTCCTGATTGAGAACCGTATAGGATTAACAAGGACCGAGGTTGAGGCATGGAACTACTCCCAGTTACTCCGTACATGGAGACCTATTTCAAAGGAGGCTTTTCGGCTGGAAAGAGGGGCAAGTTGAATGATTAGTTGTTATCAAACAGTAATTATGTCGTCATCATTGAGATTCATTGGGACAGGTAACGCCTTCTGCCCACCCGGACGCTTCCATTCCTGTGTCATCCTAGATGATTCCATCCTGATTGATGCTCCTCCAACCATCCTTCCACAATTGCATGCTGCTGGTATTTCCTCTGCTAATATTACAGACTTGATGATTACACATTGGCATGGAGACCATGTCTTTGGACTGCCTTTCCTACTCCTTGAACGGAGATTTATCACTGACCGAGATGGATCAGAACGGCTTCGTGTACATCTGAAAGCAAGTGGAATCGAACGGATGAAGACTATCTGTGAATTAGCATTCCCTGGCACCCTACTTCCCGTCATCGAAGAACGTGTAGAATGGATTGTCAATGATGTAGGTGAAGCAGGACAATGGGCATACGAGCGGTTTCCAGTATTCCATACGCCAGCAACTGAACCTCATGGCTACATGCTTCGAGATACCAATGGATTTACACTTCTGCATACAGGGGATTCTGGGCCTTGCGAAACCATAGATCAGAGGAGGCCTGAATCCGATGCTGTAATTCTAGAAATGGGAGTTCCTGATGGTGCTGAATTTCCACATCATCATCGTCCAATCGACATCGTTCGTGTAGCAGAATCCGATACAGAGCGAACTTTTCTCATCACTCATAGTTACGCATCTGGGGCTGGAGTTGAAACCGGTTTCAAGACGCCAGATTTGCCTCCGAACGCGATTCAAGTAGAAGACGGTGAAAAATATCTTCTAAGGCGTGGAAACGTCACACTAGATGGCAGAAAGGCAAGGATTTAAACTTCCCAAGATATAGAAAAATATTGTTTTCTTTCATTTTTGGATGGGCACAATTAAGTCATTGGCGCGAGTGTGAGAAAAGTCCCTTTGCCCCTATCCCGGGGTCACCAGTGGACATGATTTGGATTTGAGGTGATTAGAATGACGAATATCTTTGAAGCAGCGAGTCGTTCAAACTCGATGTTCTCGGATCGTCGAGTATTCGATCCTCGTCACTCGCCCTCATTCTTGCGGCACCGAGATGCCCAGGTCCGCGCAATGGTACTCAACCTCGCAGATGCTCTTGAAGGCCATATCCCTGGCAATATGATTCTCTATGGCCCGACAGGGGCTGGAAAGACTGCTGCTGCCCGGTTTGTAATCCAACAGCTTGAGGAACGAGCAGAAGCGATTGGAAGTAGTGTGACATCTCATGAGGTCAACGCTCAACATACTAACACCCGATATAGAATATTACACAGCATCGCTACTCACCTCTCGGAACAGGGCGATGTCAATATTCCATTCACAGGGTGGCCCGCGGACCGCGTCCTTGAAGAGACGGTTCGCCGCATGGACCGTCGTTCAGGAGTGCATGTCATCGTTCTCGACGAAATGGATCACCTCGCAACACAATCCGAAGAGCAGTTACTCTATGACCTAACCACTCTCAACGTGCTCCTAACCACGGCACGGGCATCAATTGTTGGAATAAGTAACGACTTGTCTTTCACTGATTCTCTGACTGGACCCATCCGATCTCGTCTCGCAGCTGAAGACATCGTATTCACGCCTTACACTGCCGATCAAGTCAACGACATTCTGATTGATCGAGCGAAAGACGGTCTACGTGAAGGTACTTGGGATGAATCTGGCATTCGGTTGTGTGCAGATCTCGCTGCAAAGGAGCATGGCGATGCAAGACGAGCAATTGATCTCCTCCGTGTATCTGCGCAACGAGCTGAAATTGGTGATGCAAACAGCATCAATATCGAACACGTAATCAGCGCTCAAGCCCAGATGGAGCAAGACCGGGCTATCACACTCATGCAGGGTTTACCCGATCACCAGAAATTAATCTTGATATCCATCCTCATCAATCAGAGAAACGGAGTCCACACCCAGAACAGTGGAACTATCTGGGAGACATATACACAAGCATGCGCGCGAGCAGGCTTCCGACCATTGACATCACGGCGTGTATCGACAATAATCAATGAGTTTGATTCAGCAGGCCTAGCGCATGTAAGAAATGTCTTCCTAGGACGCCATGGAAGAACGAAACATGTGTACAGCCTAATTCCAAAGGGAATCGATGCAATTCAGATTCTTTCTCGTGACAATCCTGGCCTTGAAGCAGCATCTAGGGGCACTTACAAACTTCAGAAAAGGCTCGGATAAGACACTGTTTCATCCGGCAACGGTTAAGACAGCCTCGCCGGTCGAACGGTCATGGCGGATGATACTGTCGACGAGGTTGCCCCCTCCTTCATTCCAGAATCGCCCACTCTAGGGCGCATCCTAACTAGTGTAGGTATCTGGGCTCTAATCGTCGATGTAATCAACATCCTGTATGGAGCATACGCTGCAGGACAGAAGGTTGTCTGGGCAGGTTTCCTCACATATGGATACCTTGCAGACAACACACACGTAAATCACGAGGGGATCGTCGTAAGTTCGGGCGACATGGTGTTTACCATCATTGCACTCGCCTGCATTGGTCTTGGATTCATTATTTTGCAATCCACCGAAGAAAATGGATTCATGGGCTGGTTGCAAAGTTTCCTTACTATTGATCGATGGACTCCTTTCTTCGATACCAGCAATGGAATCAACAAGATGATTGGTAGTTGGATGACCTTGATTGGACTCATTTTCTATTTCGGATGGTCTGGAATGAACATGACTTGGGTTGATCCTGGTGTCTATGCAGTTACCATCCCCCTAATTGGATTCGGACTCATGCTCCCACATCTCGATTCAGATTCCGAAGACGCTTGATTAACGGTGTCCAGCACGACCAAGAATCGCATCGATGATTCCTCGTCCAGTTCCCAACCAAATGGCTGCACTCCAGAGGATTCGAATCCGCGACCAGGGTACAACGAGCAAGAGGATTTCTACGAGCATACAAAACATGGCTACTGTCGGATAATCAGGCCAAAGTAGTTTGACAGCAAACAGCCATAGCCCCAAAATAGGAAGCAAAAGAGAAATTACAGCACCATCAGAGATGAAATCGTGCTTTACCATCAAATTTCTAGATGTCTTAACCCCTCGTAATCCATATCTCTTAATTATTCTAAAATGTGCACGAGCATCCCGATATCTCTTCTTGAGAAACCGTAGGAGTCCCTCCTCGGCCACATGTTGTACCGTCGCTTCCGGGACATAGAGAATGGTCCCTCCATTCTGTATCATACGTAAACTGACCTCCATATCCTCAGCATGGAACCAATCAGGAGAGAACCCACCAATTGAACGAAGCATATCTGCACGGAACATAGAACATGGACCATTTGCGAGTGACACGGATTTGTCACGAACTGCGTACTTCTTCTCAATAGATTTCGAACGGAGTCGAGAAATTTGAGTTGAACCCGGATCAAAAACTGTTCTACCCGTCAAAGCAACAATATTCTCACCATCTAGACCGGGCAATTGAGAAAGCATCTTACTAATCCAATGAGGATCAGGACGACAGTCGATATCAGTAATCGCAATCCATTCACCTGCTGCCGCATTAACAGCTCGGTTACGTCCGGCAGAAAGGCCAATTCTTCCTTGACTAAAAACTAGAAGTTCGATATCATCCTCTTGGGGTGGCAAGAACGATTGCATCTGTTCTAATGTACTATCATTCGATCCGTCATCCACCGCGATAATCTGCAACGGTCGATGATCTTGGGCACATAGTGACGATAGACAATCCTTCACCCAATACTCAGCGTCACGTGCGCATACTGTGATAGTGATGAGCATCAATTCGTCTCCGTTGACTCGAATGCATCAAGGAAACGGCGCGCGCGATATTTAGCGGCTAAATCTACTCGACGAACAACAAGCCCCTCTCCAGGTTGACCATACATGATGACTGCGCCAAGGGGACATAGAAGGATCAAGAGAATCGGTGAAAGATCTTCCTCTCCTTCTACATCGATGACTGTTGGGCCATTCCAACCCATAGCATCTCGACAGGCTTCGTACATTGACCGTGTCAACATTCCAGCAGGGTTTACCGCTTGAAATCGATGAGACGCACTGAGATTAATACGAGACGCAGGGCTCCATTCCTGCCTCTTTGTACGGCCATCTATTACAGCAATACGTGGAATTAACCCACTCTCTTCAAGGGAGAGAACGGTTACGTCTCCAACTGCGATAATCGCGGACTTATCATCCAGTGAAGAAAGAGCCGAATTAAGAGCGATAGAAGGATTATTCTCCGGACCTTTGTACAAGGTTCCCAGAGGTTCCTTCAACTCCTCATCAAGGACTGATGGCATCTGACGAACAGTATCAAAATCTGACGCTCGAATCCAGAGATTACCAGATGGTGAAACAACTCCATTCCTAATCCTTGACGATGAAAGAACTTCTCCTATTTCATCGATAAAATGCTCCACGACTAAAATTTCTAATGGCTCTAATTCTGCTTTGAGACGCATTTCGTTGATTATCTCACATCCATTAAATGTCTCAGAAGTACAGCCAATGACTACACAATCTTCCCGATGAGGTGCAGGACCTAACGAATTCTCCAACATGTGAATTGAACCTTGGACTCCAGTCTGTTCAATATGTGCAGCAAGAGATTCGACTCGTTGGTCATACGGTAGGACTTGAACTCCTTTCTCTGAAGCCATGTCATCTGATGTTACATGAATCTCGAGGTGGTCGCAGTGTTCTGCAACCTCTTTGATTAGTCGATGATGGCCTGCATGGAGGCGATCGAACGTCCCTCCGAGAAGGCCAATGCGGTCACTCATGGCCCGAGGTAGAGCCGGAGTGAATTGAATCATCCGACAGAGTCTGTGTCCCGGGGCGTAACTTCCCGCTTCATCGCCGTAGCTCACGGGCCTGACCCTGCCCCAGGACGTCTGTCGGACGGATTGGTTGTCCCATGAATCATCCCATTCGGTCAACCGGGGACCCATAGTCCGTCCAGCCGTCGTTTGCCTCACGGATCATCCCAGATGGTCCCCGTGAACTTCGATCGACGGCGAATCCCCGAACTTGGTACCGAACGTCATCCTTCCTTCCGGCGAGGGAGGTCGTCAGCACGGTGTTGCAGTCGGGGCAAGCGAACGCCGGCTCCATTCCGTTATCAAGTCACCGATGCGACATCTATGGGGATCCTAGCGGATAACCGACCAATAAGTTGCGTAATCTCAGGAGAACCATCTGTGTCGATTAGATAATGAGAAGAAGGCCACTGTTCTATCGGACGACAAAGCCAGCCCACGTGACGATGTGTCAAACCAGGACTAGGAGGGCGTCCGGCCCTCATATCCTCAATAGCTTGAGCCGCATCTGTCAAGGAATTCAGTACTTTTGCTTCGAAGCGAGCAGATGAGAGAAGACGACGGATCCGGTCTGAAAGGCTAGGTCGGAAACCAGGGTGAATACCAGGGGGAGCCAAAGGCAACGGTATCTCAGAATCTAAAGGTAAGAAAAGAAGAGCAGGCCAAGGAGTCGGGTTGATAGAAAGGGCAGTACGACCAGCCTCACTCTCAGTCAGTATAGTCAGAACCTCAGCAGCCTGAGATGACCACCAAGGCCAAGGTAAATACTGGATGATGCGTATAATTTCCATTGTATCTGGAGCCGAGCCAAACTCATTCCAATGCATTAACAGTCTCCATGACTGTAAATCATGTTCAATTGAAAGTGTGTAGGATCTACGAATTAGAGATTCAGATACCATCTCTATACCGCCCTGACGCGATTCAGGATATACTGACAACAGATATGCAATACCTGACAATGTATCTGCACAACGACTTGGAGGAGACTTAGCCCATGCATCGATGCCCCAACGCAACAAATCAGTGGCTTCATCATTCGTTAACCATTGAGCAATTGAGAGTAAACATCCTGACGCCCATGAACGAGTTTCTTCATCATCCGCATACAAAGCGATTCGACGCATTATGCTACGCTTCTCACTATCGGCTAGGAGAATCTCATTGAGATGAAGGCCAAGATTAACTCGCCATCCATCTGAAGTAATCCAGAGTATTTCGGGAATGCGCGTAATTGGGACCTGATCCACCGAAAGAAGTTGAGACCATTGAAGGTCCATACGATCATGAATCCTTTGCCAACGATCAATCCGATTCGCATCGCTGGATGCTATCCAAGCCGCAAGTGGATTGACTCGTTCTATCGAATTAGCAAATTTTTCATCACTAGAATGATGAACAGAACAAGCATACAGGATTTGCTCCTCATTGGAATCCTCAACCGATGGAGATCGCATTGAAGTAGAGAATACTGTGGACATCTCTTTGAGTTCCTTGGGACTATCTGGAACTCTCCATCCAGGTGGTGGCCTGAACAAAGAAGGTTCGCCATATCCGATATGCACGATTCCTTCGGTCCCGTCGGAACGAATCCATCGGAGATCCGGGAGACGATGTATTGGATGATGTTCAAGTCGATCTCCACGCGTCATCTGAATTGTAGACCAAGGAGCAATTAGAAGTCGTAAGTCCTCTGAACGATGAATCCGACGAGAAAGCACCTCCGGCATGGGGATTGGTACATCAAGCACTAATGGCTGTGAAATCGGTCGATTCAGAGCCCAGATAAGTAGAGATTGAATGCCTGTCTCTGATAAATCATTGATTGTGATGTAATCATTTTCCCATTCTTCAATGAATTCTCTTTCCCCAAAATCATCCCTAAATTTACGAAGAGTCACATCAGAAACTCTACGTGATCTGCCACTAGTACGTCCTCGAAGAAGATGGTCATGAAGTGCAACAAGTCGAGAGGAACGAGCTTGGGGTCGAAGACGAGGATGCACGAGTTCTATCCAATCAGATAATACTCCAATCGGCAAAGGAGTACTTTCTCTCTCAAGGATTCGACGCCTACCGATTGAAAATGCACCATTACTAGCTATCTGGATTAGTTGCATGGATACCTCATCAGAAGCAACTTGACTTACCACTGAACTTACAGACATTGCCGGAGGACCGTCTCGTCCAATCCGACCCAACTGCCAAGCAGATGGATCTACTGATAGCGGATGTTCTTGACTACGAGAAGGAGTTCTCATTTCCACCCAACGATTCATTGCAATTCTATTGATTACAGCATCATCTAACAATCGAATTCGTAACAGACCAAATCGTGCATCTAACCACCCTTCTAAACGTTCAGGATTGTTACCAATTGGTCCATCCATTCTCTCAAACATCTGGTTGTAATGACGTGAGGTTCTTTCACGGGTTTCAGCGATGGTCCATGAACCATCAATCAATGGTATGTGTACAACGGACGATTCGATTCGATCGGAAAGAATGAGTAGAGCATCCCGACCTAAAATAGAAATGACTGCTCCAGATTTTGGCTTCTGATTCTCAAACAATTCTTCGGAAATTCGCGAAAGCTCATCCGATTCCAACATCTCGAATCCATCAGGAGTCAATGCAAGAGACGCCCCTCTACTACCAGGAGCATCACTTAGTTCGATTAGGCCCTCTTGACGCATACGCTTGAGTTCAGTCGACACGTGAGGAACATGTAGGCCTGCTCGCTGAGCAATTTCTGATACAGTCCCTGACTCAACAGCGAGTTGAATCAGAATAAGACGACGGTGTCGGCCCCGAATCCTCACGGCCTTGATTGGATTTGCCATTGTCTGCTCAGAAGCGTCTCAGCCCCATTCATATTTCAATCTTGATATATTCTCAACTCAACAACTGTTTAAGTTACAATTTGTTACATCAAAATGCATAATTCGTGCAATTATTAATATTGGCACCCTTAGAAATCAAAAAAAGAAGGTATTTTTTTAGCCTAATGTGTAACTATCTTCCAAAATGACGGCGGTCATTTGATAACCCCCCCGACCATGCCGCTTACATCGGCTGGAGTTGTATATTGCGACGATTGTGCCGTTAGAGACCTGGAGGACTAGAAATGAGCGAGAATCTCAGAATTCTAATTCGATCTTACCTCCAGAATAAACCTCGGAATACGTCCGAGATTGCAGAGTACGCACATGCAAATGGCAATCGTGCGAGCCTTGAGGAGATAGAGAAGATGTTGAAAGCAGATTCTCAAGTCGTCCGCGTCGATCTCGTACGTAGGAGTGGGGTGCTCTCTTCCGGCTACAGAATCTGTGAATGGGCTTCTGTCGAATGGATGACCAATAGGAGGGAACAACAATGAGAAC
>PATC01000005.1 GCA_002712285.1 Methanobacteriota archaeon | reverse complement strand
TTGTGTTGCAATTTTTGCCCTTCTTGATCTGTTGGGGCGCTCAGTCCCCGGTCAACCTGGAATAGCATGGGACGAGATAATCGGTTTACCGCGAATCTTGGTTGATTGTATTCTCATTATTTCAGGCGTAATTGTTTTCCGTCGCGGCTCTCAGAATCACTCGCAAATTTTGGACTCGACAAATCGGGTATTACAGCGTCGTCTAATCGATGTTGACTCAGACAATCTAAGCATCGGTCAAATGCGTTCCGCATTAGGTCTCACTATACTCGAAGACGTGTTCCAACTTGGTTCCTCAGATGGGGTGGATGACGCCCCTGGTCGTGTTTGCCATTACTGTAGCGGTGCAGGTTGCCCTGAATGTGGCATGGCTGGCTTGTTGTGACTTTGGCGTTCATCGTTCTATGGACAAAATCGGTAGTTCTGCCTAGCGTTACCGTGTTGATTTAAGTGGTCTAAGGTCCGATTAAAGTCATTGGGGTGCACGAATATGACGGCGAATTATGAGGTGATAGTTTGTATCTGAAGCGGATCGAACTAGAGAATTTCAAGTCCTTCATGGGCGAGTTGACAATCGACCTTCAACAAGGGTTTACCGCAATTACTGGCCCTAATGGTTCTGGGAAATCGAATAGCGGCGATGCAATTCAGTTTGTTTTAGGGACCCGTTCTACCAAGTCATTACGCGCTCAAAATGTCAAGGAATTAATCTTCAACGGCGGTGGGCGTGCCAAACCTGCACGTCATTGTAAGGTGACTCTTACCTTTGCAAACCCTGCAAATGAAAAAGGGTCTAGACGCCTCAAAGTCGATGGCGATGAAGTCCGATTTACACGTGCTGTCCGTTTGAACAGTAAGGGGAAGGCTGTATCTGATTATCGATTGAATGACGCTCCGTCATCAAGTACTGAATTTCGCCGCCTCTTAATCGAGGCAGGGGCTCGAGGAGATGGATACAATATCGTACTACAGGGTGATGTTACCAACCTTGCCAGTATGTCTGCACTTGAACGACGACGTGTCCTTGAAGACGTCGCAGGAGTTACTCAGTATGATGACGAACTCAAGAAGGCAGAACGTCAGAGGAAGCAAGTCGAGTCTCAACTAGAAATGATTGAGGTGTTTGAGGCGGAGCAGACACGGCGAGTTGAGTCATTGGAAAAAGAACGTGAAGATGCACTCAAATATCGCAGTTTAATGGAGGAGCTACAAACTTCTCGTAGCCTACTAATGCAGGCCAAGCATCGTTCTAATTTTGAAGAAATTCGGATGCTTGGAGATGAAAGGGCTCGTTATATCGATTCTTCAGAGGAGTTGAAGGATCAGTGCGAGCGCTCCGAATTACGCATACAAGAGCTTGACGATGAGATTGTACGCCTCCAGAAGGAGATGGAAGCCCTACTAGGGTCAGATCAGCGAGGCACTATGGAACGTATTCGTAAGCTTGAGTTGCAGATCGACCGTGCTAGTGATCGCATTAGTGAACTAGAATCAACTTCTGAAAAAGCTCTCATTGAGGCAAAGAGCCTCTCTAAGGAAATCAAGCGTGCCCGGGATGCTGTCGAGAGTAACATGAAAGTGATTGATGATGCAACAACTGCTCTCAAGCGTGCTAAGGCTACAATGGCTGCTGCCAAGAGTGAGGAATCTGATGCTCGCAAAGCTATGGAGAAAGGCGATCGTGCTACAATGGACCTGAATCGTGCTTATGGAAAGGCATCTGAAGAGGCGACTCGTCTCGCCGATAGTCTTCAAGTTAGCACACTTGAGATGGAGCGGGCTCGGCAAGCAGCCGATATATCTCATGGACGCCTTGCAGATCTTCAGGAATCTCTCCAAGATGCCGAGATGGAAGTAAATGACCTCGAGATGACTCTTGAGGAGATGGATGTTGTTGATAGTGCCGAAGAGCGCACGCGCCTGGGCGAAGAACTCCGCCGTCTGGAGAACCAACAAACTACTCTCCAAGGAGAGGAAGGCCGTGCTCGAGCTAATCGCAATGAGGCCGAACGCTCTCTCGTTCGGGCTCAGCAGCAAATGGAGAGCCGCTCAGGCCGTTCCTCCAATCAGGCTCAAGCCGTGGCAGCCATTTGTGCGATTCGTGATAGCGGAGGAATTCAAGGAATTCTTGGCCCACTTAACGAACTATGTTTTCCAAAGGATGAGGCTCACGCACTTGCTCTATCTTATGCTCTAGGCGGGGGTATGAATCACATAGTTGTCGAGAGCGACGAGGTGGCGACTCAGTGTATTCGCCGACTTAAGGCCGATCGCTTGGGGCGGGCTGTATTCCTTCCTCTTAACAAAATGCAGGTTCGACGTGCTGGAGGTCGTTCTCTCATGGTATCTAGGCAACCTGGCATCGTTGGTTTTGCTGCTGACCTTCTCGAATTCGATGAATCAATCGAGAACGCTGTAAGAAATGCGGTAAGAGATACTCTGATTGTTCAGAATATGGAGGTGGCGAGGAAGAATATGGGTGGTGTTCGAATGGTCACTGTAGATGGTTCAGTATTCGAAGCATCAGGAGCAATGGTTGGTGGGGCTAGTAAGTCGCCACAAGCGACTTTCGGCGGAGGGAAGACTCCGGGTCTATCAGCAGTTGAGAAGGCACAAGTTGCTCTTTCTGAGGCGGAACTTGTTTTGATGACGGTTACCAGTGCATTGGAAGAAAATAGGCTTTCCCAGAAAACAATACGTGACAAGATGTCTCAGGTATCCGATATTGATGGTAGTCTACGAGTACGTGAAGTGAGATCCGACTTACAACGTGCTCAGAATCTTCAGAAAGATCTGATCAACCAAGTCAAGGCTGCAGAGAAAGATCTCGCGCACCAATCTAAGTCCCTTGAGAAGGTGGAGTCGAGTGCTTCTGCGGCTGAGGCTGCGAGAGATGCTGCGGTCGATGAGCGCGACCGTCTTCTCGAACAACTTCGTTCTCAGACTCCGGAGCACCTTGCAAAGCGTTTGAGAGATGCGGAGACACAGTACACTGAGTCATCAAGGGAATCTCTCACCTTGGAATCTACTCTCACCACGAGTAGAGAGCGTCTTAGTATGATGGAGGATGAGGTAGACAAGCTCGAGGCTCGTAAAAAGGAGTCAGAAGAGACATCTACAGATAGCCTCTCAGAGATTGATCAAATCAGGACAGATCGTGTAATTTGGGTTGATGAACTCGATGAACTCAAAGAAGAACATAGCCAAGTCAGTGAGGAACACCGTGAGTTGGATGAACTTCGAACATCTCTCTTAGAAGAGCGTGCAACGCTAAAGGCTCGAGTAGATACCATGGGCTCTAAGCGAGTCACCGTAATGACTCGAATTACGGAATTAAACGCTGAGATTGATCGTAAGCACATTGCACTCAAGGAACTCATAGATGAGATGACAGAGAATGAAATTTCCATACCTGAGGAACACGAGGTGATTCCTGCCTTTACAGAAATTGAGACCAAGGTTCGCAATCTTGAACGTCGTGTCTCTAACATGGGCAGTGTCAACCTACTTGCAATTGAGCAATACGATGAGGCAGCCTCACGAGTTGCACAGTTACAGGCTGATGCTAAGGCACTCCGTGATCGCCGAGGAAAGTTACTTGCAATTGCAGATAAATTGGAGTCAGAACGTAGGACGCGTCTGACAGATGTTCTGGATCGTGTGTCTGCAAACTTTAGCCGGGTATATCGAATTTTACAGCCAGGTGGGGCAGGGGATTTACGTCTTGAGAATCCAGATGATCCATTCTCTGGTGGTCTCCAGATGTGGGCAAAGCCCCCTGGGAAGAGTAACCAAATCGAACTTCATCTTCTATCAGGCGGTGAAAAATCGATGGCTGCGCTCGCACTTATCTTTGCAATACAAGACTTTGAGCCATCTCCATTCTACTACTTCGATGAAGTTGATCAGAATCTAGATTCTTTCAATGCTGAAAGTATTGCTCAACTTTGTCGTCTCCGAAGCGAGCGTGCTCAGTTCCTTATGGTTACACTACGTAAGGTCAGCCTTCAATTGGCTGATCATCACATTGGCGTAACTCATGGAGGCGATGGCTGCAGTCGTCTAATCATGAACTTTGATCGTGATGCAGCAGTCGAACTTGGAGAGGCTGCTGAGCGTGAACGTGAGGCCCAAGAAGCGGCCAAGGCTGAGATGGAGGGTCTTGAAGAACTACCGAAACTGGAAGATCGCCCCAGGGTTCCCGAACCATTACCTGTACCTGAGAGTCTAGGAGGTATTCGTGAGGATGAGGGCGAAGTCGAAACGCTCGAAACAGAGGAATCAGTGGATGAATCTCAAGCTGCCAGTATCGCTCATCTTGGTGATCGTGCGGCTGACACTAAGGAAGATCTCGATGAGCGCCTTGAGTGGGAAAGTCGCCTCGAGGAATCTATTGCATCAGAATCTGAACCTCCTAAATCCGAGATTATGGATGAATCGGAGATTGAGGAGTGAGGTGTTTCCCCGTGGAGCCTCTCATCTCTCATGATTTACGTGCTGACATCGTGACACGTCTTCTTGGTGGCGAAGAAGATACGGATGCGATTCCATTTATTGATCGTTTAGTTGAGATTGCGGAGATGGAGAACGGAGAGCATCAGATGCTTGTTGATCCTGTTGATCGTTCAATTGCTTTAGTTTTCGAACTGTTCCAATCTGAGTCTTTAGATCCATGGGATGTAGATTTGACGATGTTCATTGATTTGTTTGGTGAGCGTATTGAGACGGCTGAAAATATCGATTTGCCAAGCTGTGGACGCCTTATTCGTATGGCTTGGAACATTCTCCATGCTCAGACATTTTCTTTGATCGAGCGTCATGAAAATTGGGAGGATGAAATTGATGATGATGATTGGATGTCAGATATAGGTTGGGAGGCTGATTTTGACGATGATGAGTATGGGTTCTCCGTCAACGTTCTGACCGGTCGAGCCAAGGAAGCTCTACCGGGTCTTTTCCAAGGTCGTATTCGTCGAACAACTGAATCACGCCCAGTCACGCTTTCTGAGATGTTATTTTCACTCAAAGCAGCCCATGACCAAGCCGAGGATCGTCGATTAAGGGAGGCTGCACGGATTCGCCATCAGGCAGACGTCGAAGAGGCCATGGCGAATGTATCATCAAGGATGCATCGTGAAAACCTAGAGGAAGATATTCAGCGTTGTTGGTCAGCTCTACGTAAGTTGGGAAGAGATGGTTCTCCGGTTGAACTCGCAGATGTTCGCACATATCTTTCTTCATTAGCTATCGAAGAGGGTGCATCGGAAGACGAAGCAGAAGCTGAGGGCGAAATTTCAGGATTTGTTGCCTCTCTTTTCCTTACTCATCGCGGTTTTGCGGAAATTTGGCAGATGGGTGAAGCAAATCAAGGTCGAATTTTCCTTCGGGACCGATGGCCGAAAGTCGATACTTTCGAAGACGCACGTGCTGCTATTGCCCATGAGCGAGGTATTTCTCTTGAGGAGGTGGAAGCATGACTGATCCGTCTATCGAATCAATAGTAGAGGCGTTGTTGTTTTGTTCTGGTCGCTCTTTGAAACCCTCTGAGATATCTGAGCAGTCTGGGCATCCTGAATCTGTGATTATTGAATCCCTTTCTACTCTGCAGAACCAGTATCGTCGTCGTCGAGATAGTGCTTTGACGGTAGTTGAAGTAGGGGGCAGGTGGTCCATGGAAGTCCATCCTCGGCTCTCAGCATATCTACCGAGTGAACTCCGTGGTGATATCCCTGACAGACTTCAACGAGCAGCGGCCTTGATTGCTTTTCATCAGCCAATGATGCAGAGTGATTTAGTACAGATGATGGGTCCTATTGCCTACGACTACGTTCGTGCATTAGCAAGACTTGGCTTGGTTGATCGTCGAAGGCAAGGTAATTCTCGCAGGTTACGTACTACACGTTACTTTGCTGAACGCTTCCAATGCCCTCATACTGAGCCAAAGAAGGTACGGGAGTGGTTTAGGGGGCAGGCAGAGGCTTCAGGTATTACTTCGCAAAATCTCGTTGATTCGATTAGAGAATTGGATCCTGATGTGGGTGACATGGATTTTGTTCCTGAATCAGATGGTACAGAAGAAGATATTGAGGCCTAAGTCAGACGATATTTTGCTAACATCGTGTCTACAAGAGACTGCGTAATGGCGCCTCCATGGTTACGTACTGCATCTGCAACAGTATCTATTTCATCTTCATTTGCTCCGGCTGAAATAACCATATTTCGAAGATGAAGGCGCATATGTCCTGCTTGGATGCCTTTTGTAGCCAAGGCTCGCATTGCACCAAGGTTCTGTGCCAATCCTGCACAGACCATCAGGGATGCAAGGTCCTGAGATCCGTCTACATCAGCCAATCGGAGATTTAATCGTGCGACAGGATGGATTTTTGAGGCGCCACCTACAGTCCCAACAGCCAAAGGTATCTCAATTGAACCGTTGATCCATCCTTCTTGATCAATCCACCACTTAGTCATCGATCGATATCTTCCACTTAGGGCAGCATAGGCATGTGCTCCTGCCTCGATAGCTCTCCAATCCTGTCCGCAGGCGACTCCAATGGCTGAAACAGCGTTCATGATGCCCTTATTGTGAGTTGCAGCACGCCAAGGATCTGCATCAGCGAATTCGTAAGCAAGAACGATATCATGAATAATTCTTCGTCCTTCCTCTGCATCTCCTTTGCTAGAGATTGCTTCAGGTGAGATACGTACTCTCGCCCGTGCAAGTCGTTCAGTTGCTAGATTAGACAGGATACGGAGAAGTACGCGACCTCCTGTAATCGATTCGAACCAGGGTGCGGCTCGTTCAGCCATGGTATTGACTGCATTTGCACCCATTGCATCTCTTGTGTCGACGATAAGGTGCACAATGAGCATAGTTTGTGATGCTGTTTCTAGGGTTCTACACTGGATGTCTTTGCATCCGCCCCCGAGTCTAATCATAGTAGATTCAATATCATTACAGCGTCTGATGATATCATTCTTCTCGGATTCGATAGCTGCAATAGCATTGGGGATATTTTCAATATCGAGGATTTGCAGCTGTCCAATCATCCGTGGCGGATCCATTTCAGTGTTAAATCCTCCACAAGAGTGCGCTCGTTTCGCGATATTGCTTGCAGCTGCTACTATGCTGGATTCTTCAACACAGAACGGAATCAGCCGTGGCATCCCGTTGACGAGAAAATTCATTCCGATGCCTACTGGTAGAGAATATCTTCCTACAACGTTCTCGATCATTCGGTCTGCAGTTTCTACGTCCATCGAATCAGGGTTTGACCAAGGGGTCATGTCATCGGCGCTGATTCCAGTACGTTCTGAGATGATCTTACGTCTTTCATTCGCATCCAATGCGTAGAATCCACTAATCCGACTATCATCAACTGGCATTGTCCCGCCTCATTCTCTCCGAAATCGGCGTATCCTATGTCCCTTGCCCACGCTCATGGGGGTTATATTAGGTTAATAATTGGTGGATTAACGTGATTAACGCATTTTAGTAAAGCGTTAATTTGTGTTATTTCACGTCAATTTTTCTTTGTTTACTAACTCTCAGTCAACGGTTTACTAATTCGGCGCTTCGAATAATGACTGAAAAATGCGTTAATATTTTGTGAATTTGTGTGAATTGTTTATATCGGCGCCCTGATGGGGCAGCGATGGTTGGTGCAACAAGACTCCCTACGGGTCCAACCGTTCGTTCGGATCCATTTGTGATGCGCCCCCTGAGTCATGATCAACATAGCATGTTAGTTGGCCGCCAGGGTATTGCTTCTGTAATCGCCGATCAAATGGCACACAGAAAGCCTTCGGCCCATCTTATTGTGGGTCCCAGCGGTTCGGGGCGAACGAGCCTGTTGAATTGTTTGGCTCCTGAAGATTCACGACATATTGGAAACATCTGGAATCAGGAGACAGGGACGACAGGTGTAATCCATGAGGCAGTAGCTAAGTTTACCAATACCTTTCAGATTCCACCAACTCCACAGTCTGCTGCGGATTTCCTTCGTCGACATCTGGAAAAGAGAACTGGTAATCTGGATCTCATCGCTTTCGATTATCGATATATCCCACTTTCAGATCTCTTGAGTATTATTCAGAACATTGTACCTGCACTGAAGGAAATGAGGGTTATGACCGTCGTATCCCTAAGTGATGACCAATATCGTGACCTTGGGCCGTCTTCTATTGGACCATTATTTGACAAGATTCACCATTTGATTCCGTTGTCATTGGAGGAAACTCGAACATTAGTTGATTTGAGAATGAATTCGGTATCTAACGAGACTATACTTCATCGAGGGGACGAAATAGTCCGCTTGCATGCCTATGCTGGTGGAAATCCGAAAGAGATAGTTCATCAGTGTGGGTTGCATTTAGCAAACTTAAGATTTCCAGACAAAAATTCTCCTGCTCCATTCATGCAACATTCGGCCCCATATCCTTCTCCTCTACCGTCTAGCGATGAAGACCCACATTCTTCTAGTAGCCGCATGGGGCCAAGGCCAGAGCCCTCGCGCCCCTTTTTCCCATCCACTACTGTTCTTCCAGTACAGGTTGAATCTGATCCTCAGGATGCCTATGATGACGGTTATGACGCTTGGCTTACTGATTCAAAAGTAATGCCTGCCTCCTCGGACGTTATCGTTTCCAATAATCTGGAAACTACTTCAATTGATGATGATAATAATCGTCCTCTATTCGAATCTATGGATGATGACCCTTACGGGGGAATTGGTTTTGATCCTGAGGAGATTCATATCGCAAATCACGACGAAGTTATCGATTTCGATGATGAAAAGGTGCTCTATCTCGAGACTGAAGAAATAGAATCTCAAAGTGTAGAATTCTTAGATTTAGAGGATGATGTACCCGTTGAAGTGTATGATGAGTCGTTGTCTTCTGAAGAATCCGAACAGTTTTCGTCGAATATTGAACCTATTTTTGACAATCAAATAATTGATGGGGCTATCGAAAACGATGCTCATATCCGTTCTGAACCGATTGAGTTTGCGCCATCATCAGATTTTGAATTCTTAGAAACTGAGCCCTCCTCTACA
Organism: Methanobacteriota archaeon; assembly: GCA_002712285.1. GTDB lineage: Archaea > Thermoplasmatota > Poseidoniia > Poseidoniales > Thalassarchaeaceae > MGIIb-N2. Next base: position 8,299 of record PATC01000005.1, on the reverse strand, counting down.
ATTGATCCTGTGGATGTTCCTGAACGACGTCGGAGTGGGATATCTGGTCTGGCAGATAGGATGCGTAAGACTACCACGCGAATGGATCTTGCTCCACCAATCCCTCCTACAGAGATCATCGAAGTCATTGATTGGGGTCCTGAAGAGAAAGGCCCCAACGAGGGTGTCCCTCAACCAAATGTTTCTGATTCAAGTCCAGTCATGGAAGCTAGGCCTCAAATGCGAACTATTGACCCTATGACTTCGCGTCCTCCAGACATATCACGCGATGGTGCCCAACTTTGGATGGACCCTAGTTTGACTCCTTCTACGTCCTACTATGTCGCCCCTAATGTTACTCCTACTCCTAATCCAAAGGATTCCGTGCTTTCTGAGCCTCAAATGAACCCGAATCCAATATTTCCTAATGCAAAAAAGGTCATTGATGGGATTCATGCCTTCAGAAAAGTCCGGTGGGAGGCAGATGAGCCATTGGACCCTACAAGGTTGAAGATGATGTCTGAAGCAGATGTTCAGATTCTAACTGCAGCAGCCGAGCGCGAGGTATCTCCATCTGATATTGCATTGCAGGCGCGCCTCCAAGTGGGGAGGTCTAGATTGTCTCAGAGATTCAATGATTTGCGTCGTACGGGTTATTTATCCGTCCGAACAGAAGGGAGAAGCCGTTACTATCGATTAACAGAGGCTGCATCCAACCTATTTTCGGAGGTGAATGAATGAGCGAATGGCAAGTCATTTGGAGTCATCAGGTCGAAGGCCCAGTAAACGATGTTGAGATAGATGAACATGGGGCGCTAGTTGCTTCGGGCCAGACTTTGTTCTCGCTCCGTAATGATGGAAGCCTACATTGGCGCTCCGACCAAATTTTTGATGTATATTCAATTGAAATTGCGGGTTCCTCAGTTGCAGTACTAACGGGGACATCGATTCACGTGTTGGATAGGCATAGTGGGCGCCCTCTTAGTGATGGTCGAAGTATTCCTGGAGGTTATCGAGAAGTAGTGTCTAGGCCAGGTGGAGGATGGGTAGCTGCTGATCGAGGGGATCATCTCCATGTTTTCAGGCCAAATGGCCGAGGTATTCGCAGGCTTCGAGTCGGTTCCATGCGTAGATTGGTTGGATGGCTTGATCGAGAGCATCTTCTCATGCTCGATTTAGATGGAGCATTGCGTTGTGTCCGCTTGCATGGAGAGCATGCACAGCGACGAATTGAAGATCGTCGTTGGATGTGGTGTAGTTCTTTGGAACGAGGTCGCTTACTTTTACTCGATGTTGAGGGGGTGTTACATGAGGGCGTACCAAATCCCTTTGGATGGGATGAACTTGAGCGCATCACAGACGGTGATATTGAGCCATATCGAGCAGTCCGTTGCATGGATGGTTGGTGGACCATGAATCTTGAAGGACGAATTCGTCATGCATTAGGTGAGAACAATATCGGCTTTGGCGATGATAGGGTGGATTATCTTTCATCCGATGGAACGGGTAACATATTGACTGCTACTCGAGAGGGATTGCTCCGTTGGAGTATAGCACCAGGTATCAGTGGTCTTCGAGCAGAAGGCCGTCGTTCTCAGCAAGAAGAGGAACGTCGTCGTCTAGATTGGCTTCAGCGATCTACCATGTTTGAATCTGCTCAACAGGCAGAGGAAGAAGGATTGTGGTCAAGAGCATTGGAACTTTACAGGGCACTGGGTAGAGATGAGGACGTACGTCGAATTCTTGGACTTCAGGAGGGACGAGACTGATGGAAACTTTGACTGCTAAGCGTGTTCAGGAAGCGATGGCTATCACCGATGCAGCACGAAACAAAGCAACACCACTAGTGTCTCCTGGAAGTGATGAAGAGAGGCGGCTGAATGACATGCTTCGAATGTGTGATGATTACCGTAAGGATGCCGAGCATTTTCTTGAGAATGGCGATCTTATTCGTGCCTTCGGCGCAGTATACTATGCTCATGCTTGGGTAGACGCAGGTGTGAGAATCGGTTGGTTAGATGGACATGGTGATGATGAATTATTCACTCTTCCATAATCAGTCAACGAGTCTTAGGCTGCGGTCACGTACTACTTCGAGATAGGCACATCCTGCAGCGGCTAGTCGTCGTTTCAGAACCTTATCTACAGTCAATACAGGTGCGCCTAGGCGTTGTGCGAGTCGAACAAGGACGTCGTCAGTGTGTCCTTCTTCGTGTTCAAGAATCGTAGATCTAGTGGCAAGTAGGTCAATAAGTAAGTCATTACGTTCTTTCGCCAATCTATCAATTTCTTTTTTCGCTTGTGAAGGTAAGATCCAGTTTGCTTGACCAATGGTTCGTTCCATCTCAAGGTCGATGTTGATTCGAGCATCGATGACAGCAACCCAGCCGCAGGCATCAATGAGAAGGTCAGGCACGGGTTCACCCGCTAATCGTGCCATGCCCGATGAGTCGCCATCTTGAGTCTATACGCCGAGAAAGCGTCACACGACTGGCTACATCTGCACATATTGGTAATCGCAGAGTCAATGTGGTCTTACCCTTGGAGACCTTGGTCACGGTGCCAACAGATGTAGCAGTAGATGCGTTAATCATGAGCATCTCGCCGAGAGCAAGAGGCTTGACTTTGTCAGCACTTCCTTCATCACCTGCAACCATTCTTTCAAGCAGAGTGAGGTCGAGGTTGAGGGAATCCCAAACTGGAGGTAGTTCTCCTTTTCTTGCCATCACCTGACCAGTTAGATTGTCAGCTTTTGTCATAGTTGGGTCAAGAGGAGTAGCAATGCCACAAAGACCACCTGCATGCATCTCCCCGAGGTCCTTTCCTCCTCCTTTCATTGAGATAATTCTAGTCTCGATAGGTTCCCATGATTGCTTAGACCCCTTCGTAATTCGTCGTCCAGGGGCAATGATAACTTCGTCATCGACTGAAAAGGTTCCTTGGATTATCGAACCACCAATGATACCGCCCTTAAGTTGGCTCGGTCGGGCTCCTGGTCTGTTGATGTCGAATGAGCGAGCGATTTGCATGACGCCTTCTTGTTCACCAGTTCGGTCAGGTGTCTTAATTCGATCTTCAATCGCCTCGATTAGAATATCGAGATTAACATCATGATGTGCAGATACAGGAATAATTGGAGCACTCTCTGCAATAGTACCCTTGACGAAATTCTTGATTTCTTGATGTGATTCTATCGCCTTCTCTCGGCTGACAAGGTCGATCTTGTTGTGTACAATTACTATATTCTCGATACCTGCGATTTGTAGAGCAGCAAGATGTTCACGAGTTTGTGGCTGTGGACATGTTTCATTGGCCGCGATTAGCAGAAGAGCCCCGTCCATTATCGACGCTCCAGAGATCATAACTGCCATGAGGGTCTCGTGACCAGGAGCATCAACAAATGAGATAGTTCGCTGAAGTTCCTTCGGCTTGTCCTTACCTCCATCGGGTCGTTTACCCATCGCATAGTGCTGGCCGTCCTCGGTCCGATAGAATGCTGTATCTGCGTATCCAAGTTTGATTGAGATCCCACGTTTTCTCTCTTCAGAGTGAGTATCAGTCCATGTCCCCGAAAGAGCCCGCGTCAGCGTTGTCTTGCCGTGGTCTACATGTCCAACAAGCCCGATGTTGACCTCTGGCTGACGAGGTAGCACGGACAGTTTTCATCCACTCCAAGTTCACTCGTCGCTGGATTCGCCGGCGCCGAAGATGTCGCCAAGAGAACGAGCTCCCTTTTCGACGACTGTGAGATTGATTTGACGGGTATCCACGGAGATTGTATTCCCTCGTAGGTTTCTACGCCGGCGAATACCATCGTATTTGTAGCGGTAGACCTTCCCATTTTTGCGAACGTAACGCTTCCCTTTGTATCCAGTGCCAGGTCCGACAAGAACTGCATTAACACCGGCACCATGGAGATCTGGACGCATAGGTGTGCCAGTTTTGTCACTACCGCCGGTAATGCGGAGAGTATAGCCGTTCATGTCATCATGAATGTTGATGCCAGATACATCGTCTCCGATTTTCTTCCCTAGAAGTGCATTGTAGTTATTTCCAGAGACCTCTGTTTGGTATGATGGGGAGTATGTTCGCTTGTCTCCTTTCGCGTTCTCACGCTCCATCTTGGTCTTAGAGTCATTGACAACAGCCTTGAAGACTCGGTCCGACATTGTACTCACCGCAACTCGCCGACAATTGGCCCCTATAAGAGCGGTTCGCTACATAGGTGGATACTCAATCACCCATTATGTTTCGATTCAGTTCTTGTTCCAATCGTTTCTCAATAGTTGCAGGAAGTATGTTCACAGCACGGATTAATGTGGTTCTGCCGCGGCCCCGTAAGGCGTTTCCTGTCTGTGTTGAGATAAAGCCAATCTCCTCAAGTCGCTTGATGTACCCCCAGAAAGAAGTATGCCCTCGTCTCTCCTTGTCGAATTCTTCGCAAACTACGTGGTAGAGTTTCTCCGCATCTCCGCTTGTAACTGTCTCGACTCGTCGCAGACGGCGGCAAAGGGCGAGTAGGGCCATTTTCTGTTGGTCTGTAAGTCCATCGACCATGTCTGGTTCGATACTAGCTGTAAGGCGAGTGCTGGGCTGGATATCCTGGATAGTAATCTCGTTACGTCCCCCCTTCTCAGCTCTTCTGATTGAACTTTGCAGCAATTCGATAGCATGACGGGCATCACCTGTGCCAGCTGCATATCCCGAGATTCGAGATAATGCCTCGTCTGGAACACTACCCGGACGACATGATGCTGCAGATCTCTGTTCGACAATAGCACGAAGCCCCTCCTCGTCATAAGAATCGAGACGGACACGATTACTTTGCCCGAATCTCGATTTTACGGCTGCTTCAAAGAGATGTACAACTGGTTCCTGACTTACAAGAATAAGTGATAATGTACCTGATTCGTTACGCCCCTCGTCGATTCGAAGTAATTGGTAGAGAAGATCGTCTCCCTCCCTTAGTAGGAGGACACTGACTTCGTCAAGGACAAGTAGCATGTGACGTTCTGAACTGATGAGGTTCCTCCTGATACTCTGGATAATCTCACCAGGGCTGAAGCCTCGTTCAGGATGCCCATGGTCTAATTGATGAGCGATTCGTTGTAGGACTTGAGAAGTAGTCGGATGGTTTCGACAGTTAATATGCACTGGTTGAATTCGTCTCCGGCCATCTAGGTGTCTCATCAGATCCTCTGAGAATCGTCGTACAAGTACGGTTTTACCGCTTCCTACAGGGCCAGTTACTATCGCACAGCCACTAGATTGTGATGTGTCAATTCCGATGAACATTGAGGCCAGTTCGCCTAGTTGCTCGTCTCGTCCCACCAACTCCTGTGGTATCCAGTCAAACGATAGAGGGCCAGGGTCAAGCAGAATCTTACCTGCGCCAATCCTGTCTAGATAGTCCGCCATTCGGGTTGAGGTTCTGTTCAGCCGTTCTTAGAGATATTGAGGTCCAAATTAAATCCTAAATCGTTCTCGGGGAGTTATGACTACGGTCTCGGAGTTCTACTCTCGGGCATTTAGTCCTGAACTATTTTTTGGATTGAGAATGGCCATCAATATTGGTTCATTATTGGTTATGTTTTGGTTATTTGCGCTTGCTTATCTTGTATGGAGAGCCGATTCCAAATCGCTTCAAAATCGATTTATTGCGACTCTACTCGCTGTTGAAGGATTCAAGTGCATTTGGATTGCCATGGATGTATTACCTTATATCCCTGAATGGAATTCTTTCTGGGTTGTAGCATGGAAGATCAAGTTTGATTTCTTTTTCTCTATGCAAATCGCTGCTATATTCCTCTACTTTTGCTTCCCTATCTATTACAAGATAAGAGGTCTTGGCTTCATGTATCGTCCAGCTTTGCAAAAACATGCCTACTACATCCCTTTAGTCATCGGCATTAGTTTGTGGTTGATGATACAAGGGCTACCTCCCTTTGCTGTTGATAATCTTTCATGGATAGAGTGCACTGCAGCGGGAACGGAACCTATAGTTCATGAATTCTTAGGTACTTCTTCTGCAACTGCTGTAACCACCGGAATTAATACAACATTTCCTAATGGGTTATGTCCAGCCGCTCTAGATAACACAATTGGCGAAGAGCCGTTTGGGATATGGGCTATTGTATTCGCCCAAACACCAGTATCTATTCTTGCCTTACTATTTATTCGCTCATCCCTCAAGAAAAATTTGGAAAGTAATGATGTCCAAGATTTGAAAAGTAATAATGTCAAAGAAAAGAACCAAATTTCGAAATCATTCTACATAGGATTCATAGGAAAAGTCATCGGCAGTATCTTGTTTTTCGTTACACTTCTCATTATTTTACCAATGCTCAATGGCGGAGTAGTCCCTAACTTCCAAGATGTAATCTCNTGGAGGTATGCAGACCCCACGTTTATTGCACGATTCAAGTATTTCCTCTTTAATTTGACCTTCGCGTTCGGCCCTGCAGGTCTAGCATTTGAAGCTATGATGTTCGTTCATGCATCTCTTAAGGACTCAGTATTTGGAATNGATNAGAANTTGAGGAANACATTTAGAAATGCTGTTTTCACNGGACTTGGAGCATTTCTTTTCATTCTTGCTAGTGAGGTAATGGAGAATGTTTTGGGTGTCGGATTGGCTGGAGGAGTAATCGTTGGTGTGGGTTTACTTGCAGTTCGTAAGCCGGTTTTAGGAATAATTGATGGTTTCTCTGGACGTCTGATACCTTCACAATACACAGAAGAAGAGAGGGAATATCTCGAAAATTACTCTAAATCAATTAGAGATGGAAAAATGTCGGATAATGAAAGATCTCTCTTGGTCACACTAGCTTCTGCATACGGGATAGATGATGATAGAGTTAAAGAAATAGAGGCTAGTTTTTCTAATGAAAATTCTGATTCTATTACAACAGAAGTTCAATCCTTGGAAGTAATTCAACAGTGGACAGACGATACTGGTTTTACTTGGAGAAAGATGAGTGATGAATCCATGCAATGGTGGAATGGAACAGAATGGATTGAACACAACTCCTAACCTCATTGGGGTTTTAATTATAATCTATGCTTAACAGCGAGCATCATGGCCACATCCTTAGTAGAATATTATGTTCGTGGATTTGGACCTGAGAGTTTGTTTGGGTTGAGATTAATCATCTCATGGACTTCTGGATTTGTATTTCTTTGGATGTTAGGTCTCGCGTATCTTGTTTGGCGTGCAAATTCTAATGCCATGGAGAATCGTTTCATGTCAGTCTTACTCATTTGTGAAGGAATTAAAGCGACATTTATCATGACTGATGCGATTCCTTACGAAAGTGATTGGGAATGGATATGGGATTATCTTCTGTGGATAAAGATTGATTTATTTTTCATGGCTCATCTTACTGCAGTTGCGCTTTATTTCTGTATTCCTATTTACTATCGAGTAGGTAGTTTGAGTTTCTTATACAAAGAAAAATTACAGAAACACGCTTGGTATTTAGCACCAATAGTTGGTATTTTATTGTGGTTTTCAATAAGTGAAAATCCATTGTTTGATATTCAAAAATCAGCATGGTTGATTTGTACTGAAGCCGGAGCTGAGCCATATCTTCAGGAATGGTTTGGCGGGATTCCAGAGGTTGGTCCTGAAGCAGTTGCAGCTATTGGAACATGTCCTGCTTACCTAAACATCCACGTCTCTCAAGAACCAATAGGATTGTGGGCAATTGCTTTGATGTCTCCTTTAATTTCGATAATTGCATTGTTGTTTTATCGTTCATCAATGAAAGAACACTTGAAAGGGGATAATCCCGATCTTAAGAAGAGTCAAACATCTCGTTCTCTTTACATCGGTTTCCTTGGAAAGGTTATTAGCAATATGATATACTTCTCAAATGTTATTCTTATCATTCCTCTCCTTAATGGAGGTCCTGCAGGCTTCATCGATGCCTCAATTTGGCAATGGGGCGCAGATCCTGATTTCATGACTAGATTGAAATATTTCGTTTGGACATTTGGTTTGATATTTGTTCCACTTGGTATGGGCTTCGAAGCCTTAATGTTTGTTCATGCATCATTGAAGGATACAGTATTCGGTATTGATAAGACACTTAGAAAGACATTTTCTACAGCAGTATTCACAGGTATTGGTGCCACACTATTCATTTTGGGTAGTGAGGCAATGGAGAATGCACTTGGTTTTGGAATGGCTGGTGGTGTACTAATTGGTGTAGGATTATTGGCTGTACGTAAACCAGTGATTGGATTAATTGATGGTTTTTCAGACCGTTTAATTCCATCTGAATTCTCCCCTGAAGAGACAGAATATCTGAAGTTATTT
>PATC01000004.1 GCA_002712285.1 Methanobacteriota archaeon | reverse complement strand
AATCATCGTCTACTCAACTACATGGCCTTCTGTCATTGGGCACCAAGTCCAGTGTCGAGAGAATCCAGAGTGGACTCATGTAGACGATGATTTTCATGCACTGGGTTCAATGCCATATTCATTCAAGGTAGATGTTGACCTTGCAAGGGGTATCGTAGATGCTGGTGAAAAACGTGGCCTCCACATGCGTGGAGTGGATTATCACGGCTTCCCGATAGATACTGGTAGCATCGTTGCACTTAGCCTATTGAACCCTGATAATCGGCTCCCGATGACTATTCTCTCAAGCAACATGTATGCGAATCGATCGGAAACAATTGTACTAGGCAAAGCAACGGCAGATGCACTCAAGGCTCAAGGCAAAAAAGCGGTTGCAGTCGTTGTCGCATCTCTCTCAAATCGTATGTTTACCAAGCATATCGAACCAGAAGACGACCGAATTCACTCTCAGAAAGATGACGAATGGAATCGAAAAATTCTGGAGTTTTTCGCTAAGGGGCGCCTCGAAGATATTAGTCAACTATCCAGAGATATTCATTCTCAAATAAGAGTGCAGAAGGTTGTCGCGTTCAAACCAGCATGGTGGTTGGCCTCATCGATGGGGCAACATAATCGGTATGATGGAGAAGTCCTTGCCTACGAGGCTTTGCACGGATCTGGAGGTGCTGTCATCTCATTGATTCCAACCAAGGGCTCAATTGGAGACAAAGAATTCGACGAGGATGATGTCGAATACTACAGAGGAGACCGTAACGTAATTGATTCCGAGACAACACCAGATGATGCTGATGATTCTAGCCCAAAAGAAACGCCAACCATTGCTCCAGAAGGAGCAATTATTGAGACATCAACGGCCCCCAAGGCAGTAGGTGCATATCCTCATGCACGACGTGTAGGCGATCTTCTGTACCTGAGTGGTGTCGGCCCTAGGCAAGCAGGAACCGATGAAATACCCGGTGGTGCAATACGTAGCTCAGATGGTAAACCTCAGGAATATGACATTAGAGCACAAACTGAGGCATGTATCGCAAATGTGAAGGCAATCCTAGAAGCCAGTGGTGCATCCCTAGCGAATGTTATCGACATCACATCCTTCCTAGTAGATATGGAGCGTGACTTTGCAGGATACAACGAGGTGTATGCAAAACACTTCACTAGCGTTCAAGCAACTCGAACGACTCTTGCAATTACTGCATTACCAACTCCGATTGCAGTTGAGATGAAGGTCATTGCAAAGATTGGCTAGATGATGGTGATTTCTTGATACAAACACCTGATAAAATTAGGAAAATTTTTGATTTTTCATCAGTATACCAGAGGTCAGTGGGAGGGTTTGCAGCAGTAATATTATCCCTATCTGCAATGGTAGGAAGTGGTATCTTTGTTCTACCTGCACTCGCAAGTAAGGAGCTTTACGTCGCAAGCGGATCAATAGAAGGATCGTACGCAGCTGTTTGGCTAGCCTATATTCTGTCAGGACTTGTCGTAATTCCAGGGGCCATATCCAAGGCAGAATTATCTTCTGCAATGCCAACTTCTGGTGGAGCATATGTGTATATCGAGAGAACATTTGGACCAATGATTGGAACAATTTCTGGACTCGGACTATGGGCTTCGTTTATGTTGAAATCAGCCTTTGCACTAATTGGCTTTAGTGCATATGTCATTGCAATAGAGGGAAGTTTAGGCATTGAATTTACGGATACTACTGCAAAGATACTAGCCATATTCATACTAATTGTAATCACTGCAATCAACATCCGAGGTGTGGGACTTCTCAAGAAGATTCTAACTCCAATTATTCTTGTTGCAGTTTCAATAGTAATACTAGTAGCAATTATGGCATTTTCAAATGGAAGTGCGGAGCTTTCTCGCGCGCCCCTAGATGCAGCAATAAATCTCATGGGAAGCACTGCAGGCTGGAGGGGATTAGGTTCAGCAAGCGCCTACGTTTTCTTGGCATACGTTGGCATAATCAAAATTGCTGCTGTTGGTGAAGATGTTGTTGAACCTGAACGTAACCTACCCATTGGTATGTTCTATTCACTAGGTATTGCAATGTTTCTTTATGCTGGAATTTCATACACGCTGTTTTCAGTATTTGATGGAGTAAGTCTAGGAATTGGCGATGGAGGATATCCTACCAAAGCGCCAATGTACTCTCTCGCACTCGAAGTCGGCGGCAGTACAATCGCATTCATCATCGCTATCTTTGCAATCCTATCAATGAGCGGAGGAGGCCTTACAGGACTTCTAGGCGCATCTAAATTCCCATTTGCAATGAGTAGAGACAAACTTCTCCCTAAAGAATTGGAAGATACCCATCCGATATATGAGACCCCTCATCGATCGATTTATGGAACCAGTATCTGCATGGGGCTTGCAATAATATTCCTTGATGTTGCGACTGTAGCCAAGTTAGCTTCTGGATTTATGCTAATGATTTTTACAGCCGTGAATCTTTGTGTAATTATAATCCGAAGAGTAGAACAAGAACATACATGGTATCAACCGAAATATCGTTTACAATCCAGACGATTCACACAATATTTCGGGATATTAACATCTGTTATCCTACTTATCCTGATGGGAATCGATGCGTTAATTGGTGCTGGTTCAGCTGTTGTTCTAGGGCTTATTCTCTATACATCATATGGCAGAAATCATGTAACAAATACAGAAAGGCCATGGAATACATTCATTTCAAAAATTACTGATAACGAATCGGAATTAATGAGAGCTGTGACTGTATTCCGTGCTTCAGACCTCGAGAATAATAATCATCTAACTCTTAAGGAATTCACAGCCGCAATCAGAGCATTAGATTGGTTACCAAATGAAAAAGACATAATCAGAGATTTTTTCCATCTTCTGGACGAAAATAATGACGGAGTTCTAGATATTGATGAATTCTTGATGGTTATTCGAGCCATGACTATAGAAGAAGAATGAACATCCGCTCTATTGAAACCTAATAGGGGACTCCCATCCACTGAGGCGGGATATGTCCATTGCAGGAAAAGCACGGAAGGTAACCACCAATACGCTTCTTGAGATGAAGCGGGCAGGCGAACCAATTACGATGCTAACAGCCTACGACTATTCGCTTGCACGACTTGTGGATGCTGGCGGGGTCGATGTGATTCTTGTCGGTGATTCTGCATCAAACGTGATGGCAGGTAACGAAACTACGGTTCCAATGACTCTTGATCATATGATCTATCACGCACAGTGTGTTGTACGCGCAGTCGACCGTGCACTTATTGTCGTGGATATGCCATTCGGGACCTACCAAGGAAACTCACGCCATGCGTTGGAATCTGCTATCAGGATAATGAAAGAAAGCGGTGCACATTCAGTCAAACTTGAGGGTGGATCCGAAATTGTCGAATCTATCCAAAGAATCCTCACAGCAGGTATTCCTGTGATGGGGCACCTCGGACTTACCCCTCAATCCATCTACAAGTTTGGAACTTATACAGTCCGAGCCCGCGAAGATGCGGAGGCAGAGAAATTGATTGCAGATGCGAAACTCCTCGAAGGAGCAGGTTGTTTTGCGATTGTACTTGAGAAGATTCCTTCGCCCCTTGCTAAGAGAGTAAGTGAAGCGATTGCGATTCCTACAATCGGCATTGGTGCTGGTTCGGATGTAGATGGCCAAGTACTCGTTCTGCACGACATGCTTGGCATCACAATGGACTTCAGCCCCCGGTTCTTACGTCGATACCTTAACCTAGAGTCAGATATCAAAAAAGCAGTTAATGCCTTTGTTGACGATGTTCGCACGAAGGATTTCCCCAATCCTGACGAACAGTATGAATGACATATCTCAACGAACACGAGTCCAAGCACCAGATTCGTCAACCTGCCAATAACTCATCTGTCCACGTCCATCGTGATACCAACCTGTTTGACCTTGCACGGTACCATCACAAGCTAACATGACACCACTCGATGCGGCTGCCGCCTGTTGTGCTGCTTGGGGATCCTGAACTCCGGCTTCTTCTTGCACTGCTCTCTGTTTCTCTGCGGATTGTTGGGATTCAGGAGATACAGTATCGAGGTCTTGGGGGCGGGGGGGAGGGGCGCCCTGCATAGCAGTCGACGATGAAGACATATCACCTCTCATCGCATTTGAAGCGGGGCTCCATGTGGAAGTAGCCCCCATCGCAGCCATATTTGCGCTCGCCTGACGCATTTGAGATTGACCCCAGTCCATTCCTGGAGTACCACGGTGGCGACCCCGGGCATAAGAGCGCCCCGTAGATCCTGTTGACGATTGACCAGAGTATGCACCGAAAGACGTAGCAGAAGGTGTCAAAGGAGGAGGTTGGGATTTCGTTTCCTCCTCTTGTTTCTCACTCTCATCCTCATCTTCATACTCGTCGAGTTCACTTCGGAAACGAGGTAGAAGAACAAGAAGACCTGCTAGAAGAATAACAACAAACACTGAACCAATCGCAACTTGCCCCATTCCTGTTCCAGTGAGTTTTGAAAGAGCACTAGGTTGAACACTGACATAGATTACCTTCTCAAGGTCAGAATAACCAATTGTGACTGGAACATCCTCGCCGTAGCCATTAATGTCGATTCGCCAGATGTCGGACTGGATATGAGTACCGTCACCAATCTCGGATTTTATGGAAACTGTAGATGGATCTACAGAAACAGCATTACCCCCTGCATCAAGAATACGAACCGTAAGATCCCAAAAATCCCCTTCATTGAAGACATCATAATCAGTGATTACTTCAATTCGATCAGGGGGCCCTGATTCGATTGTCATGGGGACGGTTTCAGCTGCGGCTCCACGTCGTGCGATTAGGGAATATGTGCCGATTTTTCCTACAGTGAATACATATTCACCTGGTGAATCACCAGGAGACATCGTACCAGCATCATCAAGCAAGCTCCAAGTTACTCCATCGATAGGTACACGATTTCCAGCCTGATCAATACCCTCTACAATAAGCAGGACCTCTTGGCCTCCCTTGAAAGTGAATGAATTACCTGGAGGGATAATTTCCAAAGACTGAGGAAGTCCAGCCTCTACGTAGAGATCAATACGTGCTGCACGACCATCGGCCATACCTTGGATTTGTACATCACCGACTTGTGTAGGTCGAAACACATTGTTTGCACCACGAATCTCATCTGTAAGATCAACACCATTGACGGTCCAATTAAACAACAAGCCTGTGATGGGATTACCACTCGCGTCAAGTCCGATAGGAGTAAGTTCGAGAGATTCATCTGTCGTCATCGTTATTCCATCACCTTGGAAGGAGACAGAGACAAGGCGACCTGGAACAACATCGTATTCTCTTGTGGCTGTGTAAACTACCCCATTCTCAGTAGCATCGGACTGAATTGTTACAGTTCCAACCATCGAAGGAGTGTAAGTTGCTCCCGTTGAAAATGGCACGGGGGCGACACCACCTCCAACAATTGACCAATCCGCATCAAGAACACGTTGATTACCCAAGGAATCCTGGGCCATCATTTGCAAGAAAACCTCGGAACCGGCAGAAAGTAACTCTTCATCACTCTCAATGACAACACTGGCGATACTCCCCGCACCAACCTCAATCTCAATACTATGAGTCAAACCAAGGTGAGCAATGGTTACAGTATAGTTACCAAGGTCTCTTGGAAGCCATTCTACGCTACCATTCGCCGTAGTTCTGAAACCACCGTCATCAGCAGTCCATGCAATCAGAGGGACTGGTTGTTCCACGGTGTTCCCGTAAGTATCAGTCCATATTACTGGCAAGAGAACCGCTTCATCTGCAAGGACAATTCGAGCAGGATGAACAATCTCAAGACTTACTGGAGTTCCAACTGTAACCTCAACGGTTGTCGAACCTGTAGCACCTAATGTAGCAGTGCAATCGATGATCCATGTACCTACGGATTCGCCTGTGTACATCCCACTATTATCCACAGTACCTGATTCCATCGAGTAAGATAGATCTCCGGCAAGAGCAAGTGGGACGGGATTACCCTGCCTATCGATGGCGTCAGGTAAGACCGAAATACGTTCTCCTGACGCAACAGTGAGGTTCTGGGGCATGAGAAGATTAGCTACACCTCCTTCCACCAATGTAACGTTTGTCCACGCTGTTAACCCTCCACTAGTAGCATCGACACGATGAGTTCCAAGAGCCTCTAGAGTCCAATCTCCATTCGAGTCTATCGAACCGGAACTAACCGACCATTGAGGTGCGGCTGGGAATGAATTACCATTAGAATCTAGGAATGTAGCATTGATTCTGATTTCATCGTCTACAGTAAAAGTAGCATTATCCGGCATGAGAATCATTGATACTGGAGCCCCAGGCGTCACAATAATCGGAGTACAAGCGGTTACAGATTGGGATACGGGCCAAGATGCACAGATGAATTCTAACCCTACAGTATAAGGGATATAGAGGCCTGAAGTGTCAATGGATCCTGCACCAATTACAGACCACTCAACGCCTACACCTGACATACTACCATCCTGATTTCGAATCTGTGCCTTCATGCCTACATCTGAGTCTGCACTCAACATGGATGCTCGAGGTTCCAGATCAACCCATTCAGGATTAGATGACAGTGGATTGGGATTTGTCCACTCAATTAACAAGGTCCACTTAGGACGGAGATATTCCAATGAAGACTCTGAGGAGTGAACTGTCAAGTCCCAATCAGAGAAGCCCGATTCGTTGACTTTCATTCCATTAACAATTACACCAAAGAATCCGCCTGAACCCTGTGCATTCTTAGCCTGAGCGATTCGGAATCCCTCTGTGACGTCGATGGAAATCTCCGTTGAAGACGGTGTGATAGACACAGGGCGCATAAACCCTCCAGAATCAGTGTTCCCGCTCGCTCCCGGAACTGACCAAGGAATCGCGGGTGTAGCCATATTCCAAGAGGGATCGACCCAATCTCTGTAGGTCAGTTGTCCAATAATCTCGACATCATTTGAAGCAGGAGAATCAATAGTCAAATCAAGATGAGCCTCGACAATCGTAGCATTATTCCAAAACCCAAGTGTGGACAAATCGATACCAAAAAGGCCGCGTGATTCCATTAGAGCATCGTAACCGAGAGGGATGACTGCTGCGGTTGTATTGATTTCTGTTGGACTATCACTTCTGATAACTGCATCATCAAAACCGCCGGTCTGATCATCTACAATCTCTACCGTCCAAGTACCATTACCATTGTCTGACTGCTGATAAGCGTGGAATTCCATTGGATCATGAAGAGGGCTAGGAAGATTACCCATAGGCAGAGTACTCATCATTAGGAGTGACAAGACCACGATTACCGTGGTCTTGGATTGTGCCCTCATTACAGATTCACTCCTCAAAAACTTCCCAATCATCCATGTCAGGAGTTCGGAAGTACCAAGTTCCATCCTCATCTTCCCACCACTCAGTTCCATCCTCATCTACCGTGACACCATCATCGGTAGATTCCTCAACCTCAGGTTCAGGGGCAGTCGCAGGGCCGGATACTGGACCAGTAGTCGGACCTACGGATGGCCCTGCCGGAGCCTCATCATCATCATCGTCGTATTCGTAGTCGTCATCATCGTCATCGAAGTCGTAATCATTGCTGTTTCCACGACGTAGAAGCGCGAATACTACTCCCAGAAGTGCAATTACTACGAGGCCGATTAGACCTGCTGCAACGTAATATAACGGTCCACCTGCAGCAAAGAACCCACTGAGTGTGCCAACCGATGTAAGTGGCTTCTCATCCGACTTACCTTGATCTGCCACAGTGACAGCCACTGTACCATCTGCAACCAGAGTAATCTGCCAAGTGTCTACACTTGTAGCTTGAATATCATGACCTGGGGCAATGAGAATCGCACCATTACTGAGTGGCACTTCATTTCCGAATGCATCGAAACCGCGAGCACTTGCCGTGATTGTAGCCTGTTGCTCCCCCTCCTGAGAACTAAGCGACAAATCTATGGAATCTAATTCAGCATAGTTCACAGTCACAGTCCATGAGCCATCAAGCCCATTATGGCTGTAAGTCAATTCATGAGTATCTGCAACAGTGCCCTGATATCGATATACTCCCGTATCGTCATCATCCACTATAAACAGTGGAGAAGTCCACGTAGATTCTGCGAATCGGAACTCATTTCCTGCAGAATCTCGGGCCCACAAATCGATATCAATCAATTCACCAGCGGTTAGCTCATCCGCCTCTGCATCGTGCCAAATCTCGACAGCAACACCGTGAGTAACGGTGACATCGATACGATCTTGCCATCCATTTTGGATTGCACAGAGGACATAGGTTCCTTCAACGCCTGCTGCCCACGATCCAGACGAAACAACATTTGTGATTTCACTAGAATCTTGGGATTGGCCGCACTCGCCGGGTGCACCGGACACAGAGGTATCGTGAATGAACCACTTGAGGGCTGAAGCAGGTACAACGTTTCCATAGGCATCTCTAGCGATCACGTCTAACGTGATACTATCATCTGCAGTTACCTGATAGTCAGTAACTCCCTGAATCTCAACCTCAGCCAAAACACCCGGAATCACAGTTAATGGTTCACTCGATGTTAACGGTATGGACTGAACACCATCCGTCCAGGTAAGAGCAGCTTGTATTGTGAATTGCCCTGCTGTGGATGCGTAGAAATTTGCAGAAGCACCACTTGCTACAATCCACTCCTGATTTGCACCAGGAGTCGAAATCAACCAAGTCTCTGGCGCAACTGGACGTTGATTACCACGCTGGTCAATAGCGAATGCACTGAGGCTAAGGATATCGCCTGCAGTAATCTCTGAAACACCACCTGTCACCCGAATATCTAGTTCCACGGGAGCACCATCTTGAACAGAAATTACAACCTGATCAGAGGCGCCCTCGACCGTAACCTGAATCCACTGCTGACCCTTAGACCAAGGTGTCCAGGAAACGCTCTCTCCAAATTCATTGAAAGACCCATTATTTGCGGACCAGTTAGCGATAGGAGGATGGACTGGATGGGTGTTTCCACGGATATCAACTCGAGTGATATTGAACGTGACCTCACCATCTGCAGTTATCTCGTTTGTATCAGCTACCAAAATCACATGTGAAATAGCTCCGTAGATCACCTCAACATCGAAACTACCAGATACACCTACGCTACTGCTTGCGGTAACTGTCCAATTCCCTACGCGATCTGCTGAGAAATCGCCCTGAGCCGATATGTTTCCATCGTCAACTGACCAAGATACAGTACCCGCCTGAAGAGCAGGCATAGGATTGTCGCGAATATCTTCGACAGTCCACGAATAGACGCATATTTCACCGGCAAGTACGATTTCGCATCCAGAAATGACGAGATGGTGTGGCGCACCAACTGTGACTACTACAGGGATGTCAACAGAATTAGAACCCCAAGATACTGTGATGGTTTGTGTTCCAGTCAAATGTGGTAAATATACCACTTGAGCATTCGGCGTACTAGTCGTTTCGGTCATACCGCCCGTTGAACTGAAAGTGCCGTTGGTTACTGACCAAAGGACGGTCTGTCCATCGACTTCATTGCCAAATACGTCGACTACCACAGCTGAAATTTCTAGTGATTCATCTGCATTGATAGCCCCTGATGAAAGGTTCGCTTGTAATTGAACAGGAGCACCCGGTGATACAGTGATACTCATGGATCGAATGACTTGACCGAAGCGAGCAGTGATTGTTTCAACACCAGAAATTTGTGGCGTGTAGAGGCCTGTTGAACTGATTGCACCAAGGCCAGAAGTTGACCAAGTCACTGAGCCTGAAAGAGCACCTCCAGAAGAATCAGAAAGAGCTGCTGAGAAGGACACGGGGCTGTCTGCATCGGTCGTACTTGGCCCAGATATAGCGATATCAAAAACATCAGTGTAGTTAAGAACGAAATTCGGACGGTCGGAACTAGTCCCTTCTGAATGATCAAACTCAGCAACAATGCGTCCTCCAGTTGTGTCTGGAACGCCTATGAGAACAATGCCAATCGAGGTATACATCGAATTCATCGCTTCACTGATATCCCATTCAAACCATGTATTCTGATTCGTGTTGTAAATTCGTACTGTATCGAGAGGTGTCGCATTGTAATCGGTTCCAGCTACAAGACCGGAAGACGACCAACTGTTACCATATGATGAGGAATCCCATGAAGATGAAATTTCATCATAATTCTGGTTAATCAGCGCATAGGCTGTCACGTCCATGTATGATGTATCAGCAATGGTAATCGAATCTAGATGGATACTCAAAAGGCCACTGTGTGGGTTTACTCCACTTGGAAGAGGGTATTGGCTCAGATCAACCTTGAGAATCGAAATACATTCATTTTGAGTCTGTATGCCCGATGAATCTCCACATCCAATACCTACACGTAGCGCATCATAACCGTAAGTTCCCGTTGGGTCAGATTCGTCAAGACTTGAGTCATGAATATCTGGATAATCCAGTAAATCCGCTGCATCACCTTGGACATAATTAACGTTGTAAATATTATTCCCTACACTCTCAGTATCTGGGTCACCGACTGCAAACGACCAAGATGCAGAGCGTGCACCGGGTATCGAACCAGCTATTGACTGAACATCCCAAGAATAGAGAACATCAGGATCGAGGTCGAACGATGGCGCCCACGTATAGGTTGTTGAATTCGATGAGAATCCAGAATCCACCCACGAACGAACAGTTAGTGTTGTGGAGGCGTTCATCAATCGGACGATGTAACCGGTTGCCCCGGTAGCAGGAGCCCACTGGAAATCAGGGCGTGTCTGAGGGGCGAGCAAGTAGCCGTCCTCTTCAATCAAAACTGCGAGGTTCAACGGGGATTGAAGGCTAACTTGAGGAGGAGGGGTAATGCCATTCGGATTGTCTACAAAGTCGAAAACAAGTTCTGGACGCAAAGTCGTGGAAGTATATTCTGAAGATGCGAAGTACAGTGTTCCCGTCCAGTTAGAAATTAACGCCATGGTCATTCGGCCATTCTGGTTTGTGAATGCGTTTCTTGCAATAGATGTGATATCCCATTCATACCATGTTCCGCTTCCTGTAGCAACACGAGTAATTGAGGCTGAAGCAGTGGTTGAGCATTGTTGACCTGGAACATAAGAACTCCAGCTCACTGTAGATTCACTCCATGTATTGTTACCACAATCGTGAATACCCACAGTATGAGTTCCTGAGCCGACATAGTTAGCACGATACAATTTGAGAGTCACTCCAGTTGGAAGTGTCGTGCTTTGGAATGGGAGTTCCCCAAGATCCATCTCAATCAGTGTAACTGCAACAGCACCGGGTGTTGCGCTAGAACCAACATCGAGAGATGTGTCAGTTCCGTGATTCTGTGTCTGGCCGGGCCCTCCTGCAGAATCTATCCAGGTATCAGGGAAAGAAGGGATTCGGAAATCACTGGTTGGGAACACCTCTCCACGCTGCAAAGTGATACTGTAATTCCCAGAGCCGTCAGAGGTTCCGAGCGTATTAGTAGGTACGCGGAATTGACCACCAGACGTCCAGTTACCGTAGACCGTATCTCCACCCGAAGTTGTAGCGTATGGCCTTACTCTCCAAGCGTAGTAATTATCATCCCAAGACGAAGTCGATGGGAAACTGAAAATCGATGGCGTGGTTGAGGAGGATGAAATTGTAAACATACTCGAATTATCAACTGAGTTGAACACTTGTGCACCTGTGAAATAATCCTCCAAGGAATCAACCTGGATTTCGAAACTCACGTTGTTCTGACTATTCTGCCATTTTATGTCCACGGAATCTGATGGCGTAGGGAGTAAAGCGGTCGAATTCCAGAAGGTATGTTCATTGTTCAAGGCTGGGAAGGTAGGAGGAGAGTCATCAGGTATCCAAATTGTGCCAGATGTATATGTCATCCGAACCCTTGGGCGCAGGGTGTCAGACATGTAGTCTGAAGAAGCGAATTGTGAGACCGTACTTCCAGTTCCTACGAACATCAGATTCAGCACATCGCTTCCATCAGCACGTGCCTGTTGAGCCGCTTCAGTAACATCCCAATTATACCACCCTGTGGTTGAATTAATTATTGTGACATCAAGAGGCGTCATTGAGCGCGTATAGTAACCTGGATATGTAGACCAAGTTGCAGCATTCGATGCATTATTCCATGTTGCTGTGGTTTCATCCCAATTATCTCTAACGATGAAAACAGCGACCTCAGTAGGACTTCCTGAATTCAACTTGTAGAGATCCATCATAGCTGAGGATGGCATCCAAGGCTCAGGGATTGGGAATGCAGTCAAATCAATCGAAACTAGGGCAGCTCCAGAACCATGAGGATCGACATATAGGTCAGTAGAATAGCCGTAATTGGTATTTGGAGAAGAGGCAAGAATTCTGGTATCAGAGGCAAGAATATCGCGACTCAATGAATCGTGTGCTGCGCCCTCTTGCAATGTAATGACCTCGTGATTAGAATCAACTGCACTAGTGATGTCGACTGGCACACCAAATGAATTCGACCAATCGATCCTTTGCCCCAGCATGTCATTTACAACTGCTTGGACCTTCCATCCGCAGGATGAGTCAGAGGCAATATCTGCCTGAATGGTGAAACTCGGCACACTGAGAGTAAATCCAGAATCGGTTCGTGAGTCATACAGAACTGTCGTAACGCCAGTGCTGGCCTCACATTCGAGTTCAAGACGCCAATCCCATGTATTGTTCCAACCCTGAGGAGTTGTCCATTCAAGAGTGGGGCGATTCTGTGGATCAAGCACAATCCCAGAAGTGTCCCAAGTCAAGGTGTCATTAGCAGGGATATTTGGCAATCCGATAGCTGAGAGGTTGGGCATAGACTCAGCACCCTCACGGAATTGTAAGGCAAGATATGGACGATCAGTGGCAATAGATGCGTTGACAGTACTTATCTCAAGACCATTCCAACCAGAATTTGGTCCAATAGCAGTGATTGCGTAGTAGATGTGTGATTGACCAGCATCGAAGGCCAACTGTGCAGCACGAGTTAAGTTGAGAACAATATTACCACTCGAACTTGCTGGAACACTATATCCTTCGTCAAAATTGATTCCATACATCTCTCCATTACCCAAAAGATGCCGATTAGTCCAGTTTGTTGTTCCATCGGAAGTGCGGCCTGTCGCATCCTCTGTGAAGGAACCCATGGAACGGTGAAGAACAAAAACATCATTCCCATGTCCGGAAATTACGTTTAGATGAAGTTGTGCACCTACGACTCTGATATCATTTGGACGCTCAAGAGATATATTCTCTGCAATTGGAATTGCAATCATGAGGCCACGATCTTCACTGTAGTTACCATTGAGATCCTCTACGGCTTTCATAATGAAACTTGTATCAGAGTTGAACGATGTGTTCTCGTTCGCAGAACGTTCGTCTATGCCAACATCGTAGAAGTAAGGTCGATCCTCACCGGGGAGGAATCCGACATGATGGAATTCGACTTCAGAGGTATCTGAATCAAGCATTGAACTGATGACGTCTGGGACAAGATACGATGAAATTGCGCTCCAATTACCGATTTGACCAGTTGCAGAATTACCACGTATTCTCCAGAAATATCGTTCACCTGGTGTGAGATCTGCAGGTGGCTGGAAGATCCCGTTAACAAGATCGAATGCAGAGGTATCAACCCACGATTGGTATGTGAGCAAATCGTTGCTATTCATTCCGTTGTCTGTATCAATCTGAACTTCAACCCCATTCGTGTTCAAGAGCGGAGTATTCCATGTGTGATTAGGTCGCAGAATACCTGACATTAGTAAATCATCAGAGGCCATCCATTCATCACCAGTAGGGGAAAGGCCCACTGGTGTATCTGGAGCGGTATCATCTCCAATACCATACTGGATTACAAGTTCTGGCTTATTCGATGATTCAAAATCTTGGAACTCAGCATAGTTTGAACTCGTTGAAGTCATAATAATACTCAGAGGAAGTCCCCAACGATTTGCGGTCTGAGCCGCTGCAGTGACATTCCAGTCGAACCAAGTGTTGGATCCTGCATTGCTAACAGTGTTAGAATCAAGCAAAGAGATACGATGCGTACCAGAAGCTCCCTGGAAGTTCCATGAAGTTGAACCATCAGTTGTATTCCAAGTTGCACCGGTTTCAGTCCATTCTGATGTCCCTGCGTATACTGATATTGGGACATTTGTGAAACTAGAAAATGACCAACTGTGTGTTCTTAAAATTGCACTCTCAATGGCCATGCCCTCTGGCAAAGATATACCACCAAGGTCGCACTTTAACAAGCCAACTTGTGTATTAGAGACAATAATCCCATATCCATCATAATTGGAATTTGGAGAAGCGGAATCGATGTATGTGTCCTGACAATCTGGCATTGAACCATCTGTAGAAGCATTGCCATCGCTCAAACGAATCTGATGGTCATCACCACCAAGATAGGTAGAATTCAATTCGGGAACGAACAACATCGACTCGCTCCAATTACTATGGTCACCATCTTCAATGAAGGAAATTCTCCACCAAATTTTGTCATCAATGCCTAAGCCCCATGAAGATGGGAATGTGAATGAACCCGCATTCAAATCAAATCCTGCGTCGTAACGGCTGTCAGCGGTTCGTGTTACTGTGGAACGGAAATCTGCATCTCTCGAAGTACTAATCTTGACGTCATGACCACTATGTCCAGTAGTGTTCCAATTTACGGCAATCGTATCACTACTGGAAAGATTTGCCCCCGTAATCGACCATGATCCAGAACGATCACGTGGACTCAAATCTACGGGAGAAGATGGAAGAACACTATCGCCCCAACTGTAACGTATTTCGAGGCGAGGATTGTATTCTATCGCTTCCTCACTAGAACCAATCTCGACATGGGCACCATTTGGGCCAACACCTTGGACAAGAAGATTCAGCGGTTCAAGCGAATTAGCAAGTAGCCTATCTCGAATGAGTGGTACAAGATCAAAAGTCAACTGAGGAGAGGTCTGGTTACCATTTACTCCACCAAAACTCGTTCCGACGAGATCTCTCGCTCCATTTGACCAGGTTGAGCCTGCACCATTAGAAGTCCAATTTGCCCCATGTTGAGTCCATTCATTATCGTTCAACACAGATACAGAAATTACAGGCCATCTTTCACGATCGGTCCGCCGTAAAACAAGATCTGCTTCATGTATTGATGCATTCTCATGGAGACCAATCTCCCCGAAATTGATGCGTAGAAGCATCACACTTTCACTGATATTAGAATCATTAGAATGTCCTACAACTAGATTTGAAGCACTACCTCCGTTGAACGAGGTATTGCCCGAAGTGATGTAAGTCTCCTCAACAGTACCACCGTAACCTGCGCTGTTGTTTCTCACAGTGAATGACTGTGTCCCATCTGCTTCGGTCGTAACATCATGGTCAGGCAATAAGAAACGAACAGACACCCAATCAGATAGAATACTGTCTGAGGTCGCAGAACGAATCCGAGCATAGAAATCAGAACCTGAAGGAATACTCGATGACGAAGGGGTTTCGAAGGTGCCAATTGTAGAATTAGTGAAGGTGAAAGCACCAGCATCATTCCATGAATTCCAAACCCATGAACCATCTGAGGCAACCCTATAATCGGAACCATTGGAAATCTGAACCTCGACATTGTTGCCATTGAGGTCAGCCCACTCAATTGTAGGGGTAGAATCCGCAGTCAAACCGAGAACGTTGCTCTGAGTCAAGGCCTCATTCATGATTGGCGACGTCAAATTAACACCACCCTGACTAGTAGATCCAATTGAGGCGTAGTTGACACGAAGAATAGGACGATCGGAAGCAGTTGTTGCTTCCTTTGTAGCACAATTCACCGGATCACCTACCGAAGTTACTGCCAACGTTATCTGACTCGAACCCGAACGGAGTTGTTCCTGAATCAGAGCTGTTACGTTAATTGCAGTAGATACAGTGGAAGATGTGGTGCTGTATGGAGGCTCCCAGTCTCCGCTTTCCCCTGCCCCATTTGCCCCCGGAGCAGACCAATTAGTCCCCAAACCAGTGACATTCCAAGTTGCTGTCGCAAGAGAATGATTAGCATATAGGGTTGAAGCATAGAACACAGTCTTTCCAACGGATGTACCAAAGCCTGAAATTATTGAACAACGCAATACTAGATGAGCAGAAGATACCGGGAAAGAAGGATTCAATGGATTACCAGCAGTATCACTGATGTTGAATTGGAATAAGCCACGACTATCGAAATCGAAGTCTGCGGAATACCAAATCATCACCTCATCACGGCTTGAGTAAATATTGTTCGGAGCACTACTATTGATTGCCGTATCATTGAGAACTGCGTTATCATGCTGAACATAAGATGGCACGGATTCCTGCAACAGAGGTACATGTGGACCTACTGCTACTGACCAAGACATGGTCGCCATGAGAAGGACCATCATGATGGCTGGTCCCACATCGTATCGTCGTTTTCCGTCCGCTACCGCTCCGGTCATGGCTACGCCATGGAATAACGACCCATAAGTGATTTCCGACCAGATCTATACCTTTGACTCCCTCATATCCTAGCATCTTGGACCTTGGGCGAACCTTGAAGGACACCCGATGAAGATGAACAAATGACAGTTATGAGTGAGCTCTGGGTTGAGAGACATCGTCCCCGATCAGTATCGGAAATGAAGGGGCAAAGAGCAGTCGTAGATCGTCTAGGCGGATATTCTGAGAAAGGAACTTTTCCCCATTTGCTATTCGCAGGCCCCCCTGGAACTGGAAAAACTACTGCAGCGTTAGCACTGGCGAGAGATGTATTTGGAGATAGTCTTCGTCAAAATCTTCTCGAGATGAATGCATCCGATGAGCGTGGTCTTGATTCAATAAGAAACAAAGTCAAGCAATTCGCTAGAACCGCTCCACTAGGAGGGGCGACGTTCAAAGTAATCTTCCTCGATGAGGCTGATGCCTTGACTAATGATGCACAGGGGGCTCTTCGAAGAATTATGGAACAATATGCTGAAACTTGTAGATTCATCATGTCATGTAACTACTCATCGAAGATAATTGAACCACTTCAGAGTCGTTGTGCTGTCTTTCGATTCCGACCCCTCGAAGACGAGCAAATGCGTGCACAAATTCTCCACGTGGTTAAGCAAGAGGGGCTTGAAATCAATGAGGAAGCAACTGATGCTATCATACATATCAGCCTCGGGGACTTGAGGAAAGCCATCACTGCACTACAAGTCGCAGCAGGGATGGATACTGTAATCACTCGGAGCCTAATCTACGAAACGTCTGCAACTGCTCCACCGGAGGTGCTCCAGGGCTATCTACTCGCTTGTAAGGAAGATGGATTCCAGCCTGCTCGACGACGATTACGCCAGATTCTCGATGAGTTTGGCCTTGCAGGTACTGATTTAGTTAATCAGCTTCATAGAGAACTTGGCGGCACTAGTTTCCTGACTGAGGAAGCGAAGCTCGAATTGACTGAATGGATGGCAGAGATCGACCATCGACTCGTTCAAGGCGGTGGAGAACATCTACAACTAGATGCTATGACGGCGAGGATTT
Organism: Methanobacteriota archaeon; assembly: GCA_002712285.1. GTDB lineage: Archaea > Thermoplasmatota > Poseidoniia > Poseidoniales > Thalassarchaeaceae > MGIIb-N2. The sequence goes on along the minus strand of PATC01000004.1, from coordinate 42,818 downwards.
GCACCCTCATAGAAACATAATTCTGCCAGATAGACACGATATTTACTGGCCAATATGTCAGTCAGATCACTGCGAAGGTAAAATCTGGATCTTGTAAACCGAGTCTCCCGTAGTAAGTGGCCAAGGATCACCTGGCTGATCAATTCTGTATCTCAGTTCATAGGTACCTGTATCGAATGCACCAAGATCTACAGCAACGCCAACATCAGTTGATCGCCACAACTTCATTTCTGGATCGCTATGCGAACCCCCATCGATAATAGAAACAATTGACCTATTTTCAGAAACTAAATCGTCGTAAGCTGCAATTGAAGTTCCATTAGCACCATTGATTGTTGAATTAAGTAGAACCTGTTCATTTTTCACCAATTGGACTGTGATTGAACAATCCTCTACTGCTACATTATCGCGCACATCTAGAAGAAGCCACATCGACCCCTCTGACTGCCCTGTTTCAATTGAAATATCGATATCATTGCCAACTCGATCCAATCGTGCGACTAAATCCTCTGATTCTTCACCCTCATCAAACACTAGGCGAACATCTGCGGCCTCAGGCGCACTAATATCGGCGAGAGGTGGATTAACTAGAATAATTGAAATCGAAAGCCAAGTGAAAATCCAGAGCATTCCAGCACGAAACCAATTGCCTCCCGTGTAGAGATCTGAAATCTCATCAGGAAGGATTAGACGGTGTAGTGTTGGGAGGATTAGGACCAAACTCAGAGGTAGTAGCCAAAGAAGAGGGCCCGGCTCACCCATCCCTGGCATTACTAGAAAACGCATTATGAATGCAGTGAGGACTGAACCAATGAGGACTAGCCACATGGAATATGTATCTGCAACCTCCTTAGTTCGAAACACTTCTGGGTCAAAGGGTTCGACACCTACAGAGCCTCCGGGGCGTTTCGGTTTGGAGGAGTCCCGGTCCTTCTTGGTCTTCCTTCGGTCAATGGCCGCGGATTTCAGAGCGGTGTCGACATCAACCATGGGAACATCATGAACGGGGAGATGAACCCACATGAACATTGGTAGTGACTGAAACGCTCATATCCGACTCGACGGTCAGGTGAATTATCGCCGGGGTGGCTTAGTTGGTAGAGCGTCGGACTCATAGGGTAGGCGAATTGAAGAATTCGCACATTTATCTTTGACGCATCTGGGAAATCCGAAGGTCGCGGGTTCAAGTCCCGCTCCCGGCACCATTCAATAGAATCGAGCGGTAGCGTAGTTACCTATCCGTTCACTTGATGGCCCCATTAGAACACACGAGGAGTATGGACGACCTTGAGACCGGTTCACATGTCCGCCTCAGAATCACCACGAGGATGGGAGAACAAACACATGAAGGAATACTCCTCTCGCCCTATGACTCTGGATTAGTGACAGTTAAACTAGAGAATGGATACAACTTATCACACCCTACTTCAGCTATCAAAGAAATTACACGCCTTGATGGAAAATCTCCAACAGAATTTGCATCATTGAAATCTAAGCCGATAGACGACTCTCTTCCGCTAGTTACTCTAATCCATACAGGAGGCACTATTGCGAGTAAGGTTGACTATAAAACCGGAGCAGTGATTGCCCGATTTGAGCCTGAAGAGTTAATCGACTCAGTACCTGAATTAAGAGAGATTGCCAGAATTGAGACTACTCTTCTTGGAAATATGTTCTCAGATGATATTCGGCCCAGGCACTGGAATCAGATGATTACTGAGACACTGGCGGCCTTCAACCGTGGATCAAGAGGCGTGGTAATCACGCACGGCACTGATACAATGGCGACGTCAGCAGCGGCGATGTCATTTGCTTGGTCAGGTGACGGTGGAAGACCCCCAGGTCCAATTGTATTTACAGGAGCCCAGAGATCTTCAGATCGAGGTTCTAGTGATGCTAGAGAGAATCTGATTGCATCAGTCCATCTTGCCGCTCATGGACCGGCGCCAAGCGGCCGAAAAGATGCTGCAGTAATCGTGATGCATGCGGGATCTTCTGATGGAATTCTAGCAATTCACGCCGGACATTCAGCAAGGAAAACGCATAGCTCTCGTCGAGATGCTTTCGAATCAATCGATAGACTTCCACTGGGGACAATCAAACTCACCACTGACGAGCCAATTATCACAATGAATCAGATTCAAGAGGATGTACAAGTATTGTCAACGTCACCGCTAACGTATAATGAAGACATCAAAATTGCCGAATTTATTGCAGGCGCACACTTACTGCCAGAACATCTCCAGGCAATCATTGCGACGAAGCCAGATGCTATTCATCTCCATGGGACTGGACTAGGGCATCTTCCCACGTCAGATCCTAACAGCGATAGTCCAGAGAATACGGAGATTTATTCCACTATTCACGACTATGTCGCAGGTGGAGGAATTGCTGTAGTCACAACCCAGACAATCAGAGGGCCTGTACATTTGGACGTTTATTCCAAGGGACGTGCTCTACAGGAAATAGGCATCTTAGGACACGGTATGAACGGACCGCCTGAAACCTCATTGGTCAAACTCCACTACTTACTCAGTCGGCATAGAGGCGATTCTGAAGCTTTCCAAAATGCTTGGGCAATGAACCTAATTGGCGAACAGGATGAACTAATAAATTAGCAATTAGAAATTTAATTTTCCAATTGAAAAATTCAACTATTCTTCCAGCGTGTTGATGATGAACCATCGATAGAATTCACAGTAGGATGAACACCCGAATCGACCCCAAGGAGGAACTCGATTACCTCCGGCGCGAGGCGAGAAGAGGAGGTGGGCAATCCAAGGTTGAGGCCCTCAGGGCAACAGGTCGAAAAACAGCTAGAGAGCGAATAGAAGCACTGGTTGACCAAGGCTCGTTCATGGAAATCGATGCTTTTGTTCTAAGTCGAGAAACCGAACATGGTATTGATCGGAACGCAATCCTTGGTGACGGTGTTATCGCCGGGAATGCTACCCTTGACGGGCGCCGTATCCTCTGCTTCTCACAGGATTTCTCCGTTTTCGGAGGATCGGTTGGCGAAATGCATGCTCAGAAAATTGTCAAAATTGTAGATATGGCACTACGTGCTAGATTGCCTCTTGTAGCAATCTGGGACGGAGGTGGCCAGAGAGCACACGAAGGCGTAACCTCCCTCGGCATGACTGGGGAGATGATGGATCGCCTCATCGCCTGCTCAGGACGTATCCCCGTAATTTCCCTTGTGATGGGGCCAGTAGTAGGAGCCTCAGCACTCGCTGCTGCTCTTGCTGATTTCGTGATTATTGGCGAAGAACATGGTGAATTTTTCATGTCAAGTCCACTGGAAACTCCAGAAGTCGCAGAAGAAGGAATGAATTCCAAAGATCTTGGCGGGGCAGAAATGCATGCTAGCAGGTCAGGCATTGCGAGTCTTGTCGCTACTGATGAAGAAGATGCAATGGATATCGTTGCTGAAATTCTAAGCTATTTCCCAGACCATTGCGATGCATTGCCTCCCGTTCTGTCCACGAATGATTCCGATGGACGATCCTGCAAAGAGTTGGACGACATAGTGCCAGATGATAGCAATAGACCCTATGATATGAAGGGGATTGTGGAGGTAATCTTAGACGATGGCAACTTCGTAGAACTTCAACCAGCATATGCAGAAAATATTGTGATTGGTTTCGGGCGTTTAGGAGGTAACCCCGTTGGAATTATTGCAAATCAACCAAAGGTTCTCGCTGGATGTCTTGATATCGATGCATCCGTGAAAGCAGCTAGGTTCATTAGAACATGTGACTGCTTTAACATCCCGCTTATCTCCTTTGTAGACGTACCCGGCTTCCTCCCTGGAACTGTGCAAGAATGGGGAGGGATTATTCGACATGGTGCAAAACTTCTCTATGCCTACGCGGAAGCAACAGTACCCCAGTTGACAGTCGTTACTAGAAAGGCCTACGGCGGCGCCTATCTTGCAATGTCATGCAAACATCTTGAATCAGATTACAACGTAGCCTGGCCTTCTGGAGAACTCGCAGTGATGGGTGCTGAAGGTGCAGTGAACATTATTCATCGCCGCGAACTCAAAGATGCTGAAAATCCAATTACAAAACATTCTGAACTTGTTGATGAATACCGGCAGAAATTCGGCGACCCATATGTCGCGGCAAGGAATGGATGGTTAGACGATGTCATTGAACCATGTGAAACACGTATGCGACTAATCCGCGCATTAAAGCCATTGATCTCAAAACGAGTATGGCAACCTCCAAGGAAACATGGAAATATTCCACTCTGACTAGTCTTCAATCCTATTTTCGACCTCGCTCAAACGATTAAGCAACAAAGGTAAGGAAGGAAGGAAATCCCGATGTTTGGGGGCAATAAACTGGGCCCAAGCGACTAAGTGTTGAGCCGCTAGCATCCACCTTCCATCAAGAATTAAGGCTCCAGAAGCACTCTGAGTAGGTTCAACAGAACCATCTTTTCCATACGATGCAACCAGACATACATCGGAATTGGACACATTGGAACTTTTGAAGGACTCTGCGGTTGAAGAGAAATCCACCTGAAATATTGACTCAAGAGAGCCGTCAGGTAATCTATCAATGAGAGCATTCTTCCATGGCCCACGAGGATCTAAAGGACGGCGCCCCTCTATAGTCACAGAGAGAATTCGCCCCCCATTCTCAGCCCAAGCAGACGCCGTCGAACGAGCAGCAGCTCCACCTCCATTTAGAATCATAATCGGAGATTTGGAACGACCAAATGCACCCCATGTTCTTGCAACAAGAACTACTCCTGTCCCATCGGTACTTCCAGTAACCAACTGATGACCATCCCATCTCAATTGATTTGTTGAAGCGATGTCCAATGAATCATCTACAGGAATGACACCGGACCTTGAGGTTAGGCCATGCTTGAGAGGGCTAGTAATCGAAACCCATAGAACGGTGTCATCACCGAAACAGGATTCTGCTGGATCAGGCCAGTTCGGAGCCACCACCTCTAACCCAGGAAATTCAAGGCCTTCCTCAACATCTACAGTAACCTGATCGATTAATGACAATGCTTCTGAAGTGAAAATCTCGACCTGATTATCCATTCTATCAAGTAAAATCCGTCCTAGTAAATCATGGATTAATGAGGTCTCAAAACGACTTGTACGAGAGATAAATGTCTGACCTGTAACTTGTCGTAAGTGCGCATCCACTAGCCTTGACAGAATAGGAGTCAATGAGTGTTCAATTGGGTATCCAGCGACCGAAGAATGGATGCTTCGGCTACCGGCCATGCGCATTGGAACCGGTCGGAACCTATGGGGATGACGCTCAATATTGAAAACAGAGTAGGTGCGCTCCGCAGAAATGCCAACTGACCTTGAAATCGCACGCTCGATTGAACTTGCTCCGATTGAAGAGGTTGCATGGACCCGTGGAATTGGAGTTGAGGAACTCGTACCATTCGGTCGCCATATGGCAAAAGTGACTTGGCCGGCTATCCGCTCTAGAATAGAGCGCCCTCGAGGATCATTGATTCTTGTCACTAGTGTAAACCCCACTCGTTATGGCGAAGGTAAGACTGTCACGACCATTGGTCTGAGCATCGGCCTGAATCGAATCGGGAAAAAGGCAGCATGCGTTATTCGCGAACCATCAATGGGACCTGTATTCGGCATCAAAGGTGGTGCAGCAGGAGGAGGTCATGTACAAGTCCTCCCTATGGAAGATATTAACCTCCATTTCACAGGCGACATCCATGCTGTCACATCAGCCCATAACCTCTGTAGTGCTGTGCTGGACAATCACCTCCACCAAGGAAACGAACTGAACCTTGACCCATCTCGCCTCCTATGGCCTCGTGTACTCGACATGAACGATCGGACACTAAGATCCGCTGCAATCGGACTTGGTGGACCAGGCAATGGAATGGCACGCGAGGAACGTTTCGATATTACCGCAGCAAGTGAGGTAATGGCTATTCTTGCTCTAGCACGAGACTATGATGACCTACGATTCCGCTTAGGAGAAATCGTAATTGGTTCCACACGTGATGGGCGACCGATTAAGGCCAAAGATATCGATGCCGCAGGAGCAATGGCCTTACTGATGCGAACTGCTTTTCTCCCGAATCTTGTCCAAACAACTGAAGGAACTCCAGCTTTCATTCATGCCGGTCCATTCGCGAATATCGCACATGGAAATTCAAGCATTATCGCTGATCGCCTATCTCTTGCACTCAATGACATGGTTGTCACAGAAGCCGGATTTGGCGCGGATCTTGGTGCTGAGAAAGCCTTGCACATCAAGGCACAGGCATCGGGTATTTCCCCGGATTGTATTGTAGTTAACGTCACTGTCCGTAGTATGAAAATGCATGGCTATGGCATGAGCGGGATTACAATGACAGGTGATCGTCTCAAGGATGAGAATCTAGACATGTTGGAGTTAGGCGCAACAGCAAATCTTGGTCGACACATCAGGAATATGGCGCGATTCGGACCAGATGTTGTGGTTTCAATTAACAGATTCCCGACAGATACGGATGCAGAAATCGACGCGCTCATTAAAATCGCTACCGAAGCGGGCAGTGCGGAAACGGTCCTCTACGAAGGACATAGCAAAGGAGGGGAAGGGGCCGAACCTCTAGCACATGCAGTCAACCGTGCAGTACAACGTCACATGGCTGCAGGACGGCCGTTCAAGGCATTGTTCGACCCGGATGCTCCAATTACAGAAAAGGTCCGAACTATTGCAACGGAAATCTACGGAGCGAATGAAATCGAAATTGAAGCACGCGCCCAAAAGCAACTCAAACAAATTATCGAATGGGGCTATGGCGAGCTACCTGTTTGTATGGCTAAGACACAATACTCATTCAGCCACGATCCATCGCTTTATGGCGCACCGGATGGATTCACTCTCCCTATTAGAGAATTCAGACTCAATGCAGGAGCAGGGTTCGTAGTCGCTGTTTGTGGTTCAATGATGACCATGCCTGGACTCCCCCGGAGACCTGCTGCTGCAGATATGGACATGGACGAGGACGGCAACTTAACTGGCGTTTTTAGTTGAGGGACTAAGCATGAAAATCAGCCATCGATCCGATCAAGGCTGTAAAGTCCGTGTCGAGGATGAAGATGACCTCTGGGCACTATCCCAAGTGATTCAGCCCGGAGTGATTGTGAAAATGTTCGGACATAGGAGAGACCAAACAACTGGCAACCGAGATGGTGTACGAGCAAAAGAGGCTGAAAGAAAGGCAATGTGGCTTACAATTCTTACAGAATCAACGGAATATGCAGCTTTCTCTGATGCACTTAGAGTCACGGGGATCATAATTGAAGCAGATTTCGACCGAGGTAGCCACCATACGCATTCGATAGAGGAACGTTCCGAAGTCGAATTACTATGGGAAGATAAGATGCCTCTGGAGGATGTCGAATTGTTACAACGAGCAGCAAATGAAGGTGCGAAAGCACGAGTATTGATGGCAGTAGTTGAATCTGATGAAATTATTCTCTTCGAAGTAACCGGTAACGGGCTACGTGAGGGTACAACATTCACAATGCGTGGAGGTGGCAAAAGACATGGAGATTCAAGTAGTGCAAGAACCAGTTTCTTTGCGGAAGCAGCAAAGGAAAGCTTACTCGTACTACGTCCCGAAATGCCTCTACTACTTTGTGGGCCGGGCAGTGCAAGAGAAACTTTTGCCGATGCTATTCGCAAAAATGGTCACAAGGGGTCCATTCGAACTGTTGCAACCAGTATAGGTGGAAGAGCGGCGGCAAACGAAATCTTCCGAGAAGGATTAGCTGATGACCTTCTAGGTGAACATACATTGACTCGACAAACAAAACTCATCGAACAAGCATTTGCACATATGTCGACCGATGGGGTGGTCGCATATGGGGGCTTAGAAATTCTCGAAGCCGCTGAACAAGGGGCAATCGAAACACTACTGATCCTTGCACGGCTTCTTCGAGACCCTGTAGAGCAGTGTGTTGACAGGGCATGGTCTGATGTCGCTGCCTTAGTTCTCGAAAGTGGGGGCGAAATCGAACAGACTTCTGAGGAACATGATGCAGGCCTTCAACTCGCAGGAATTGGTGGTGCTGTCGCTCTACTTCGTTGGAAAATTGAATGAACAAACTCATTCATCTCGGTCTATTAGCCCGCACCATGGCACGGCCAATGGGGAGGGTTGTCGGATTCGCCTCTGAGGATTCAAAGGGGACTGGCATAGTCCATGCTGTCTCTACCAGCCTCCATGAACTAGGTCGAGACGTATGGTGGATACAACGTGATGGAAGCGACTGTCCATTTCCGCCTTCTCTTCAACCACATGAAATACATCGTGCATCATTCGACTGGCATGATTTACTGAATGGTGCCAGATGGTTACTTACTGGTGGCAGAAGTATTCTCGGTGATGAAGAAGAATTCGCAGCCTGGTCAGCAGCACTTACTTTCGCTGAACTCGAAGGCACACTCAACGCTTTCATTCTCGACTCGCCCTCCGATCGTTTCAATGACATCTGGGGAGTTGTTGTACCTCGTATACGACAGATGCATATTCTCTTGCTTGATGGGGAGCAAATCGACGAAATTGCTCAACTAGAAAATTGGCCAGTTGATTCCAGTAAAGAGGGAAGAATTGCGACGCTTGAACGTATACATCGGCAGACACTCGTACCTCACGTTATTGGCAGAGATATCGAGCAAGGATGGGCTGCCGACGCTCACGCCTATGGAGTGGCTGAAGCGCCATCTGGAACTGACTCTACCAGTAATTGGCTAGGGTTGGTCATGGATGGACTGATTCGTTCTGGGCATGCAAGAAGCGCGGCTCAAGAGGCATTAGATTCAGCAATATTATCCTGAAAATTCTCAATCTTCTGTAGTGTTTCCGCCAGTATCTACTTGCTCTTCAGAAGGAGAATTATCTGATTTTTTCAAACCGATTGTAACTGCAGCAGCAATCAACAGGAGAGGAACAGAGCCACCAAGTGCAACGAAAGTACCAACTGGAGTACCTCCTCCTACAGTCGAACTTGTGAAATTAAAGTCACCATCAGCAAAGCGTGGTTCTCTCCATTGTGATATAGTTAGATTAACAACGAATGTTACTTGTTGGGCGCTTCCAAAACAAGCGACACCTTCACTTCCCTGATTCGTGACAGAGAGTATCCATTCTCCGCGACCATACATCCAAACCTGTGTGTCACTCTTCAAGTTAAAAATCGCCTCTTGGAGTTCATCACTGGATGAAGCCTCCATTTCAGGGACAGGAGTATCAATCACAACAGAATCCGTGCCCTCCCAGTTTTCCGCAGACCACGAGGTATCATTCGAACCATCGGAGTAATTGACCGGATCAGGGGCTCGAAGTTCAGCTAGCCATTGGGGTTGACAATCGGCTCCTGAAAAAGTACCCCCTTGATTTTCAACCGAATAATTCGCAACCAATATTCCGCCCTGATCAATCGTTACCATAGCTTCGACACGAGATCCACTAGAGACGGTCTGACCGACTTCTGTTGACCACGACTGGGTTGCCCAATCTGCATACCAATCCTGGACTTCCTGTTCTGGTTCAGGGTTTAGGAGCGGTAGCGCTGCAAGAAATGGAATGGTAAACACGATAGTAGAGAGCCATACTGCTCGAATCATATTTGCAGGAATTGCATCATTTGACTTACCTAATGGATAGAGGGAAGCAATACGAACTGCCATGGCAGGACTAGACTCTGACGAGTCAGTATCGATGAGTTCCGCCTCAACTGTCTCATCCGCCATAGACCTGCCAGACAGGACCTCGACTTGAGATTGCCGCGAGTACGAGTAGACAAACGGTGAAAACCTCAACCATGCAATCGCCGACCGGGCAACAGTATGAATACCATGTGGAAACGTCGTAGAACTGCTGTTACGTGGTTCATTCTCGGCGCCATCCTAGCATCTAATCGGATATTTCGAGAACTTGCCGGTGGCGAAGATATTTTTGATGCAGTCTATTGGTTTGCCTACTCTTCAGTTTCAATGATGATATCAATTCGTATCTTAGAAGGCTGGATAGTTGCAGGAATTCTAGTCACTGTCGCCATTGTTGTAAGAGAAATAAGAACAAGAGGACGAATTGACATATTTGTTGGTTTCAGCCACTGGATTCGTCCAATATGCTTGTTCTTTCTTGGTTGGTTTTCCGCCCTCGCAATTATCTACATACTCATCGACCTATTATATTCAGCAGGACAAATCCGTGCAACTCCTTTCCTAATCGGAGCAGGAATGGGGCTAGCACTAATGCTACTCATACTCTGTGATACACACATTGCAAAAACGCTCGAAGGCATGTTTCGGCTTCTTAGAGGTGATCGGAGAAGCCCTACAGACCCAGTGACTGGGAGTTTTCTCACTGTATTCTTTTGCATTGCCCTACTACTTTCTGGCCCGAACATCATTGCCATGAGTGGCTTTGCACCTAACCCTCCTGAACATATTCCGTACTCTTTTACTCAAGATGCACCAATGTTCGATGTAAAGACAACTTCCTTCAAAGGAGAAATCCCTGAGGAACACGTAGGATGGTTTACTCAAAATCTTGAGGAACGAAACTGGATGATACACATCCATCATCCAATTACCGTTGGAACTACGAGTGAAGGCATAGCGTTGCCAGTTGGCCTTCTCTTACATGGCCTAGGAGGTTACGACCCCACAGTTATGGTAGATACCGTCCAGAGTATTGCTAGCCGCGGAGTGGTAGTTATCCTCGTTGAGTATCCAAATAATGCACGACCTGAGAACATCCCAAATGACCGTGTGATAACTTACCAAGAAGGAGGAAGTGATGCTGCAGAGCACATTCCTCGTTTCGACCATGTGAAAGCCAATCTCAACTTGGCGTGGGCTCAACTCAACAACACTTCATCTGACCTTCGGAACGATGTTCAGAAATCAATTGGCGAAAATACTACGATTGATCCAAGTCGACTGTGGATTTACGGCCATAGCGGAGGAGCAGGAATGCTACCTTGGATACTTACAGACCTACTGGAATCTGGATGGGGATCTGAAGTGTTGATTATCGATATGGAAGCTTCATGGTTAGGATCGAATGCAGATACTCATTATGGAAATCTTTCAGCCATCCCTGATCATACAATCGCACATATCGTAGAATATGAACGGGACCTAAGTGTCCACCCTTGCATTGGAAGATTCCATCAAGAACGGATTTCTACAAGGGATGGAACTGCAGAGCCAATTCTAACAGTATTGTATCTATATGTCCAAACAGACGAACATGGATTCCCGGTGATAATGACAAGTCATTACACACCTGCAAGTCAACTACACGAACATTCTGCTGATTTATTCCTGTACCCGAGGCTTGAGGCGCAGGCGATTCACCTTTTTGCCCATGCAGAAGGCGTAAACGATAGAGTAAACGATTCACGGGCATATCTCGAAGGTACCGATGGGAGATTAGCTGATCTTGGAAAATGGTCAGACGGGACAACTGTCAAGCCGATTTTATTACGAGATGACGCATTGAATGAAGGGCTCCCAGATGGATTAGATTGCATCCAATACCGGGCACCTCATAATGAATGAAGCACGGAAAAAATCCCAATTTCGACGGGGCAGTTTCATTATCCTCATCCATCACTGACCACCATGGTACCCCCCGGGCCTCCACGTGGACCCCCGAAGAAGCCTCCAAAGGGACCACCTGTGCCTGAGGATAAACCCGAGATGGATCAGCAAAATTCAGGCGATACAAAGATTTCAGGACCCCCGATTAGCAAGCCGTCTGGGCCACCAAAAGGACCACCGCGTGGCCCTCCATCATCTGGCCCGCCATCACCCGGCCCACCTTCCTCTTCACCCCAATCACCTCCAACTAAGGGCCCACCAAGTGGACCTCCTGCTCGTGGACCTCCCTCCAGAGGACCTCCTATGATGGCTCCACCGACAAGCGCTTTTGAGAAAGAGGAAGTTGAATCTGAGGTCGAAGACCAAGAGGAAAATCCTGGAGCAGAGCCGGAAGAAGAGGAAAAAGACACTTCTGAAGTAGAACCAGAAGAAGAAAAGCAGGAAGAAGCTCCAGTAGTGGATTCTGAAGAAGAGGACTCTAAGGATGATGGTGCCGATTCTGAGGAAGTAGTATCCGGCGGCCCGATGATCATCGATAGATTCGGAACCGATGAACGCAAACCGATGGAGATTACTGTAGAGGCACTGGATGCACTACCGAATCGAGTACCGCTTTCTGAAGCCGAACCAGATGAAGCCCCCCCTGCAGTAATTACTCAACCTCGCGAAGTTCTAGCTCCTGCTGGCTCCGTGTATGACGATTTACCAAAAACTGAACGAAGCGGACACATAATCCCATATGCTCTATGGCCACGTACTGCCGTCAGATCTTCAGCATCTAACCACCACCTTCTACTCGACATGATGGACGATCTCCTTACACTCTTGGAAAGTAATGAAGAGACATTTCCTAGTTTTGATTTAGATGGTCAGACATTACTGATCGAAGATTACCTCCGCTCAAGACCCGAAAATCGAGGCAGAATCATGTCTCTAATCGATTCAGAGCGCCTAAACATTGGACCATGGTATAATCCTCCTGCTCAGTTCCTATGTGGGAGTGAATCGCTCATTCGCAACCTGATGCGTGGCCAAAGTGACATCAAGACCCTAGGCGGTAATATTGGTTCAACACCAATGCCTCGATCTTCTTCTCACATCAGTCAATTGCCTGCACTCCTTAGTGGGGTCGGATCTGACGAGGTCATTTTCTCAGGAGGTGCTGGCCCTTGGATTCAAGACGCTCGCGGGGTGTTCAAGTGGACGTCACCTGGAAACCACGCCTCTGTGCTCGCAATCAAACAGATACCGAATGGACGCCCTCTGGCCGGCTGGGGATTTGAGAAACGAATGACTGATTCGAAGGATAGTTCCGAAATAGACCTCCATTCAGGGACAAAACGGATCGAAGACATCTGCAATATGCACCTCGAGAAATATGGCTGGCTTCCTCCTATGATGGGTTTTGGTAATTCAACTCGACATGGGATGGCTCAAACGAGTTTGCCTCGCCTGATTGCTGAATCAAACAACGCGATGAAGGGAGATGTTCACTTTGAGCACTCCTCCTTCACAGGATTCGGAAAGGAAATCCGCAAGTGGGTTGGACGTAAGACACTGTATACGTACGATGGAGAGATGCGACATGGATGGGACCATGCATTGCACAGTGGGGCTATTTCTGCTCGAATGTATCTCAAACGAATGAATGACCACACAGTCCGACTTCTGACACATGGACTTGAACCACTCTGTGCCATGAGTTGGTTCCATGGAGGTCGCAATCGAAATGATCGACTCAGGAGCGCGTGGGATATTGTCCTAAGGAACCATGGTTCAAATGAGCTCGGTGGGCTGGGCCCAGATTCCGTACACATGGACATGGAAGATGACTTCCGACATGCTCAGGAAACTATTGAGATGGTTATGGAAGATGTACGAATAGAACTTGCAGATTCAATGAATCTCCATCATATCGATCGGGATGCTGTGCCTCTGCTAATCAACAACCCGTTAGGGGTTGAATGGTCTGGAATGCTTCCTGTAGATCTCGCTGTTCCAGCCTACAGAAGTTGGCTAGATAGCGGGAACCCCGTGCACCTAGAGTTTTCCAAGGCACCTAGAGGTGCCGAACTAATCAGTGATATTGTACAAGTTGCACCGGAACCAGACACACATCTCCATCGTGACCATCACGTTGACCTTGAATTACCTCGAATTCGTGGCCGCGTCCAAGTACACAAAATCCCTCCAGGAATCCATGTCCTACATGCAATTCCTGGACATGCTAGCCCATCGACACTACCTGATGCACCTGTCTCTACAGAAGTTGACACGGGCCAACTCCGAGCAATGGAAAACGGCCACCTCCGCATCGAATTCCTACCCGATGGACGCTTTGATCTAATCGATTTAGCCACTGAACGACGCTTCCCCGGAATTGGTCGATTGGAAGATGTTGAGGACGCAGGTGATGCTCATGACCACAGTGCTGGCGGTCACCCCGGACCTCAGGAAACTCCGATGAGCCTCCGGGCTCAACCCTTAGATCGTCGTCTTCACGATAGTGATATTACACGAATTCAAACCACCACCATGCTCCAGAAATCAGACGAATGGTGCGCCACAGCACATATCCGCATCGTCTGGAGTGTTCCAGCCTATTTCGATCCTGCAACACAATCTCGAAGCGTTGAGTTTGGAGCCGTCGTAATCGACCACTTCGTCAGCCTTCGCCTTGGAGCAAAGACGGTTGATGTTGAAACGTGGGTCGATAATCAGGCTGAAGATCATCGTCTTCGGATGATCATACCTACTGGGATGCATCTTACTCATGCAAACGTTGGTTCTCCTTTCGATGTTGTGCGACGTCCTGTTCTTCACCCACATGACCCTACATGGCATCAACCACTCGTACCTACACAACCTATGGAACGATTCATCGCCGTTGAGGGAACTGAAGATGGGAAAAATGACGGCGGCTTCGCTCTAATTGCACCTGGAGTAAACGAATACGAAGTTGTTCTCTCTGATGATTCGGATCCTGGTGGCTATGACCTTGCTCTGACACTGGTCCGTTCCGTTGGATGGACTTCACAAGCCGGCTTCGGGTCGAGGCCCAGTGCTGCTGATGCGATTATCGCAGCTCCCGGCGCACAGTGCATGGGATCCTCGATCATACGATGGTCATTGATGCCCTATACAAGCGGATGGAGTGAAGCCGATGTACATGGCGAAGCAGAACGATTTTCCACGAATGCAACCCTTCAATCAGCCATGAAGAAGCCGCTTCCAAACGGATTCTTTGATGAAGCACTTACTCCGGGCACAATTGGACGAAGTATGACTCATTTCCGATTTGAGGGAGATGGTGCAGCACCGACACTATCCTGTTTCAAGCCGTCTGAAGATGGTGGAGCAATGATTCTGCGCGTCTACAATCCGACAGAGACCGACTGGAATGGACGAATCTTTTCGGACATAGATTTAGATCGAGTACACGAATGTAGTATGATTGAAAATGCTCGTAAGAAAAAGATCGAATTGAAGAACGGTTCCTTTGAGGCCAGCGTTCCTGCTGGAGCAATCATACAGTGGCGCTTATCCTGATTTCGGAGCCGAATAACATGAAGGCACGCGCACCAACAAGAATTGACCTCGCTGGGGGTTGGACGGATGTACCTCTCTATGCAGCAGGATTTGGAGGAGAGGTTGTCAACTTCGCAATTAATCTCTACGCGACTGCTTCTGTGACTACAGATGAAGATGGTTGCCTGATAGCTAATCATCGAAGTACAACGCCAATTGGAGGAGGACTTGGTACGACTGGAGCAATCAATGTAGCAATGATAGGTGCTATTGATGGAGGAAAATCAGATCCTATAGAAATCGCTGAAAACGCTTTCCAATTCGAGATGAAACTAGGAAACACTGGTGGACGACAAGATCAGTGGGCTGCGGCCCTTGGAGGTTTCAATCACTTGATGTTCATTGGTGATGATGTCGAACCTCTACCCCTTGAACCTCCTATGAGTGTAAGAAACTGGCTTTCCAAACATCTACTTCTATTTGATTCAGGTTTACGCCATGTCTCAGGAGATGTCCACGACTCGGTTTGGAAACGATTCAAGGAGAACGATGAGAACGTTCACTCAGGACTCCTTATTCTTCGACAAGCGGCACGAACTATGTCGGAGGGACTCAACAGAGACCGTCGTGATAGTGTCGTGGAAGCGTTAAATCGAGTCTGTGAGGGTGTAGATCTAATTGATGAAACCATACACGAACCATTCAAGACGGTCATCGAACCATTACAGGCAACAAAACAGGTCATGGGTTGGAAAGCAGTAGGGGCCGGCGCTGGAGGTTGTGCTATCCTCCTTGTTCGACCAAGCGCACAAGACGTTGTAACTCAAGCCTGCACAGAAGCAGGTTGGTCCCGAATTGAGTGGGACTACGATGATGAAGGTCTCGTCATTGATTCGTGAGGTTCAAGACCATCCAATCAATGTCCATCTATGGCTCTCGACCAGCATCTGGCATCAGAGGAGGACTTTCTCCTAATTACGACCAATGTTTGCTGGTATTGTGTTCGAGCGAAGCGGATTCTTGATACTCGGGGTCTAACATACATCGAAGTTGATGCGCATCAAGATCGTGATACTCACATGGAAGCGACTGTTCAAACCGGGTGGAGGACCGTACCCGTAATTTACGACCTAAGGGGAGATCAACCTGTTTTCGTAGGCGGTTCTGATGAACTCATACAACTACTGAACTGACCCAATCAACTATTTTCGCCTTCTGAGAAAGATCCACCATGTGACCTTTTTCATGGCGCAGATCAAGAAGTGGACAACCCGCTTCATTCAATACGTCATACACTTCTATCCCCTGATGCATCGGAACCATCTCATCACGATTCCCATGCATCCAAACAGCAGGGACCGGGTAGTCTTGCAGATGTTTAGCCACATTCTGATACCTCAGAACCTTTCCAGATATCAGGATCAGCCCCTTCACAGAATATCGAATTGAGGGATGTTGCATGACTTCGAGAGCCATTGCAGCCCCTTGAGAGAATCCACCAAGGATGATATCATCGTCAGGAGCATGTCGAAGAATGAGATCGACAATCATCTCTACTGAGTCCAGAACCTGCTGAATTGAGGCATCATCAAGTGGATCCGTAGGCGGGGCATCCCTAAGCCACCAGGCAAAACCTCGATTAGGGTGAGGAATGAGGGCCTGGGGGAGTATCAAACACATCTTTGGAGCAAGTAATGATTCGGCGAGAGGACGAATCATTTCAGCTGTACCAGTGAGTCCATGCATCATTACGAGTGTAGGCATATTGCAACCTCATAATGTCCAAGAACGAACAAGAGCACCGGCGACCTTGAGGTGAACAAAGGAATCCTGACCTCTCAAGGTTACAGTGATTGAATGATCGCCGGAGTTAGATGGAATTGTACCAAATGAGCCCTTTTCTGTTGCTCCTGCACCCCAAGCTCGAGTCAAAGGAGAAGCACCTTCGTGATCTTTGATACTGAGTGAACCTGAGCCACCTTGCTGACTGATTTCAACATCTAAATACCAAACCAATGTATCCCATGCCTCATTTGGAGAATATCCTTCGTCGAGGAATGTGTCATAAATTTCTTGATCATTTTCCTCATACAGATTGTCATGTATGTCTCCCGCACGATAGAAGAATACATCTCCAGAATAGTCAGTTTTCTTTTCATTGAGATTCATTTGTAAGTGATCTACACCTTCATTGTCAGTCCAAAGTAGACTCTTGATGAAACCCTCTCTACCACTAAACACGTAGCGGAGGGTGTGATCTTCAGCGGATGTAGCAGAAACTGTGACTTCTCCATTGAAGATATTCTCGGTATTAGCACTCCAATCTTGACCTAAGAGTCTAAAGTTCCAGGTGTTACCAACTTCCCATGGGAAATTAAAAACTGGCTGCGGATCTCCATTCTCATAAACAGACAAACCATCCATTGTAACTCTGCCTAAGAATGGATTATGATTGATTACTGCATGTCTTTGAGCCTCGCCTTCTGACGAGATACCTAGCATGAATAAGCCATCATCCTCACGAATATCTGCGACTACTAAGCGAGTACTATCTTCTCCAAACTCTGGAGTGATGAATGTATACAGCCACTGATCACCGATTTGCCATTGAGGTAATGCTAATTCGTTAGTGGTAGTATTGCCAATATCGGATCCTGTAATTGATTCATCACTGACGCACCCCGCAAGGCCAACTGTCATCATCAATAGCGACAACAAGTAAGCACGCATGTATATGCCCACAGGGATGCTATTTTTCAGCCTTCACAAAAATCTGCGAAGTATTCACTGCATACCTTTGGTTGTCAAGTGCGAGTGTACACGATAGGATACTAACGTAGGTGGAGTCAGAAAAGACCGCTCGAAGCACCTACTACTGCCACTATCGACATCAACTTGATCAAGATGTTTAGCGACGGCCCGCTGGTATCCTTGAATGGATCACCGATGGTATCTCCGATGACTGCTGCATCGTGAGATGAATCACCTTTGACTGCACCCTCGATGTGACCTTGCTCGATTGCCTTCTTTGCGTTGTCCCAAGCCCCACCAGCGTTAGCCATGAATAGGGCCATTAGAACACCGGCTACAAGAGAACCTGCTAGCAGACCTCCAAGAGCTTCTGCTCCAATTACTATTCCGACAATGATTGGTGCGGAAACAGCAACGACACCAGGCATTATCATCTCACGCAAAGCAGCTTCTGTTGAAATCTCGACGCACTTCTGGCTGTCGGGCTTAACACCCTCTCTACCTTCTAGAAGACCGTCGATCTCTGCGAATTGCCTTCTAATCTCTACTACCATATCATTGGCAGCCTTACCGACTGAAGTCATGGTCATAGCTGCTACGACGAATGGTAGAGCCCCTCCAATTAGTAGACCGATTACAACTTCCGGGTTAGTTAATGCCAAATCTTCTGCACTCAGGTTTGCTGCAGTTCCGAATGCTGCGAAAAGAGCTAATGCAGTCAGAGCAGCGCTACCAATTGCAAATCCCTTGCCAATGGCCGCAGTAGTGTTTCCGATTGAATCTAGGCTATCAGTAATCTCTCTGACCTCTGAGCCTAACTCTCCCATCTCAGCTATTCCACCGGCATTATCTGCTACAGGGCCGTATGCATCGACGGTCATAGTCACTCCAACAGTTGCTAGCATCCCCATAGCTGCCATGGCGATACCATACAGCCCATGAGCCGATGTGGCGCCGGCCGGCGACATCATTACATTGTTAGCAACGTATATTCCTGCAGCAATCAAAAGAATTGGCAAGAAGGTTGACATCATCCCAACCGAAAGTCCAGCGATGGCATTGGTAGCAGGGCCAGTCTTTGACATCTGCCCGATATGCGGAATTGCCTTGACCTTGAATCCAAAAACATCCTCGATGCCAGTGTAGTACTCCGTCACTAGACCGATTAGTATACCGACCAGTGAGCCAGCGATCACAGCAAGCATTGGCGCTGTGCCAGTTGTTAGACCGAAGTAATCGATTCCGAACCAACCAGCGGCCCAAAATAGGGCTGCTGCAATGAAAGTAGTATTCCTTAGCGCTGCAGCAGGATCGCCACCCTTGAGTAACTTCATGCTGAATACGCCGATGATTGATGCCGCATATCCGACCAGCCCCAACATGATTGGAAGTGTGATGTAGTCTGCACCCATACCCGCGGACTGGGCGATTACCATAGCTGCAATAATTGAGCCTACAAATGACTCAAAGATGTCAGCACCCATACCCGCAACATCACCGACGTTATCTCCAACATTATCTGCAATTACGCCAGGGTTGCGAGGATCGTCCTCTGGGATTCCAGCCTCAACCTTACCCACCAAGTCTGCACCCACATCAGCGGCCTTGGTGTAAATTCCACCTCCAACTCTAGCAAACAAAGCAATGGAAGAGGCGCCCATGCCGAATCCAGCAACATTCTGAATCTCTGGTCCGTTACCTAACCAGAATGCCATCAAAGAAATTCCTAGAAGGCCCAATCCTCCTACAGACAGACCCATTACTGCGCCTCCATTATAAGATACCTCTAATGCCTCTGGTTGACCTCCCGTGGATGCTGCCATAGCAGTCCTACCATTGGCACTTGTAGCTGCACGCATCCCAGAATATCCTGCCGCAACGCTACAAATGGCACCCGCTAGGAAAGCCACTGGTGTCGCGTACTCGAAATCGTTGATGTAAAACAGCAAACCTGCAACTACAACAACGAATATCGACAAATACCGATATTCGGCTCCTAGGAAGGCCATGGCCCCCTTCTGAATCTGTTCTGTAATGTCTGCTACTGTTTCGTTTTCTATCTCGATTTTCTGAATCTGAGAGTAAAGGTACACTGCTATTAGAAGGCCAAATGCACCTACTCCCATACTAATCATTGCGATATCCATTTCATCACCTATGGCTCACAGCGACATGGGACCCATATTTAATTGGAATCTTGGTGAAACCTTACTATCCCTAATTTCTATATGTCAATTAAACGACGGATGTGTCAATTCCATTGCGTGAAGATGCGTTTATTGATAGAGGATGACGACTTCCGGTGAATAATGGTCGATAAGCAGCTCATCTTGGATTCGGTCGGTCCTGTTCAGGCTGTACTTGATGCTCATGACGGTATTGTGAATGTTGTCGATACAACAGGTGGGATTATCTCAATCTCACTAGAAGGAGGCTGTACAGGATGTGGTAGCACTCCAATGACTGCCATGCAGATATACTATTCATTGATGAAACTCCATGAAGTCAATGATGTGATATTCCTGAATGGTGAATTACCGGAATATATGCGTCAATTCATTGATGAGAAACTATCTCACGAAGCCGATGAGTAAGATATTTGATTGATTCATTACTCAGATTCTCTCTCTTTTCGAGCCTTCATCAAATGATGTGGATTAGGCTCGCCTTGAATCTCTTCGCCCCGAATCGGAATGATTTGGCCCACAACTCCCATCACTACTAGGATGAAGGCAAGGAAATTAGCCATTGGCTCAGAATCCCAAAATTCACCTCCCAGGCGATCGAAGACGACCAATCCAATCGCAGTTAGGAAACACAACACAGTCATGCTGTTGTGCGCAATACGTTCCACTCGCACCGATCGTGCGAGGGTACCTATCGAAATCCAGATGACTACAATAGTGCCACAAGACCATGAGAGAATCGTCTCGGCGAAATCAAGCATCGTATTCCCCATTCGGCGTGTTACCTAATGGGGCTAAAATTAATTCCAAACGCTAAGGCAAATAACATTCATTTATACGATACTCATCAAGGTGCACCCTCCATGGGACACAAGTATCCTCTAAATCTGACACGCCGAAGTGGCGCAATGTTTGCGCTATTATTGACTGCCTTGACCTTAATTGGTACCGCTGCCGCTGAAACAAGTTTGTTACGCGAAGACGATACCGTGGGTGCATCCTTCTGGATTGCTACAGCGATGATGTTTGCAGCAACTGCATTCTTCATTATGGAGCGTGTAAGTGTTGCTCCAAAGTGGCGCACATCGATGACTGTTGCAGCACTGGTTACCGGTGTTGCTTGGTATCACTACACCTACATGCGAGAGGCATGGGCGCAGACATACGCTCTGGGTGCAGGCCAGAGCCCCCTAGTCCTCAGATACGTCGATTGGCTAATCACAGTCCCACTCCAAGTAGCTGAGTTCTACCTAATTCTGGCTGCTGTCGGTGCGGCTACTGCCATGCTCTTCTGGCGTCTCTTCGGCGCATCCCTGATTATGCTAATCAGTGGATTCCTCGGAGAAGCAGGACACGCACCCGAGATGCCAATGCTGATCATCGGATGTCTCGCTTGGTTCTACATCATGTATGAGGTATGGGCAGGCGATGCAAAGAAAGGAGCAGATACCGCTTCAGAAGGAACTCAGTTCGCTTTCCGCGCTATGGCAATTATCCTGTCTGTTGGATGGGCTATCTATCCAATTGGATATTTCATGGGAACCGGGACTGACCCGAATCTTGACTTCCTCAACATCCTCTACAACCTGGCTGATTCAGTCAACAAGGTTGCATTCGGACTAATGGTGTGGTACGCCGCGACCATGGACACGAAGGCATCCGAATCTGAGGAATGAGATTCAAGATCGGTTTCCGGTCTCTGAAATGACCCCCGAGAGGGGGATGGGTCCCATGTTGCCCATCCCCCCCTCAACCCTCATCTAAACGATGCTTCAAGACCCGTCGGCAAAATGACTCTGCATGGCGATGATTCACGGGTGGAGCCTTCCGCGTACTCGGAGAGAAGAACCCCCGTTTTTCTCGAAAAGTCAGGTTATCTCAGTCCTTGAACAAGTAGGAATTCTTCTCCAACTTGTAGGCGCGAATCCTTTCCGGATTCGAGCCTATGAAAACGCAGCTCGTACTTTATCCGGCCATGAAAGTGACCTATGGAGCGAGATTGAAGCAGGGACATTGACTGACATCAAAGGAGTAGGCAAGGGAATTGCAGGACTTATTTCCGAAGCCCTAAGTGAAGGCACCTGGGGCGATCTTGAATCGCTGTATGAGCGAGTCCCTAAGGGTCTAATCGAGATGCTTGGCGTACCCGGTCTAGGTCCTAAAAGAATCAAGCAATTCCATGACGAACTTGGGATTGAGAGCATAGCAGAACTAAGGTCTGCAGCCGAAGAAGGAGCATTGTCCAATCTCCCCCGTATGGGGAAAAAAATGGAGGAGAAAATAATCGAAGGTATCGAACTTCTTGCTCGATTTACTGGACGTAGGAGACTCGATGTCGGCTTGATGTATGGAGAAGCGTTTGAATCCAGGGTTGCAGCAATACCTGGTGTTCAAAGGGCTCAGCTTGCGGGGTCAGCCAGACGCCGTAAAGAATCCATAGGCGATCTCGATGTGGTCGCTGCAGTGAATCTTGATGATGCCCAAAAGGTAATGCAAGCACTTGTCTCTATTACTGGTGTCGCCGAAGTAAAAGGAGCTGGTGATTCAAAGGTCAGCCTAATTCTTGAATCTACACTCTTCGACCAGAATTTGAGTACTACAACTATCGATGGTTCTGTCCTAAGCGCCCTAGGAGGAGATGCTTGGGAAGAATTGGAAGCTAACTCCACTATTGATGCTCAAGTCCGCCTAGTTCCGCCACATGTCTTCCCATACACCATGGCATACTTCACAGGAAGTAAGGAACACAATGTCCGCATGCGGCAACGCGCACTTGATCTTGGGCTTCGACTGAATGAATTTGGACTATTTCCGATAGATAAAGCGGGTGATTCTAAAGGATATGAAGCCGCTAAGGAACATGGATTGCCGGCCTCAGAGGAATCAGATATCTACGCTCATCTCGGAATGAAGTGGGTACCACCCGAACTTAGGGAAGATACAGGGGAGATTGAAGCCGCAATCTCGAACGGGCTTCCTAATCTGATTGAAGCAACGCAAGTGAATGGGGCACTCCACAATCATACCACTGCATCAGATGGAACTGGAACACTTGAAGAAATGGCGGAAGCCGCAATTAATCTAAACTGGAAATTCCTCGGTATTGCAGACCATTCAGAAGCATTGAACATTGGTGGACGGAGCATCGGCATCCCGAATGAAGAGGTTGCTGAACAAGGAAGAGAAATTCGTGTATTGAATGAGAAATGGATGGATTCAGGAGTTGATTTTCGATTACTCCATGGCTCCGAATGTGATATCCTTGCAGATGGCAGACTAGACTATCCGGAACATGTCCGTAGAAGCCTCTCTCATGTCGTTGGTAGTATCCATGCCTTGGGTTCTTGGAGAAATAGAGATGAAATCGAAAATACTGAAACACTAATTCGAGCAATTGAAGACCCTACTTTCACTATACTCGGCCACCCCACAGGCCGAATCATTGGGGGAAGAGAAGGGATACCCCTTGACATGCATTCTGTGCTAAGACGTATGGGCGAACTGAATCAAGAAGGCCATCTCAAAGCCTGCGAAATTAATGCGAGCCCATATCGATTAGATCTTGATTGGAGACTATGCAAATATGCGAAGGATCAGGGCGTCCCTATTGTCATCAATCCAGATGCTCATTCCACGCAAGGACTCACAGATGTTTGGTTTGGTGTACAGATTGCTCGAAAAGGTTGGTTAGAACGTGAGGATATTCTGAATTGTCTCACAGGTGCAGAGATCGAGCAACGAATGATTGAGGGTAGAGCATGAAACGAATGGAGAAAGCGGAACGCATCGGAAAGATGCTAGACGAACTCTATCCTGAAACCCCAGTCCCACTGGACCACTCCGATCCGTACACACTGCTAGTTGCTGTTATGCTCTCAGCACAAACGACTGACAAGAAGGTCAACGAGGTGACCCCTGCGCTTTTTTCTGCCGCTTCGACTCCTGAAGAAATGGCAAAGTTAGAGACCGCAGATATTCAAGAAATCATACGTGAAATCGGACTTGCTCCAACCAAAGCAAAAAATCTGCGACGAATGGCTGAGCAGATAATCGACTCAGGGCACGGCATTATTCCAGAATGGGAATTTCTTGAATCACTTGCAGGAGTAGGTCATAAGACGGCAAGCGTTGTTATGGCTCAGGCTTTCGATATTCCTGCCTTTCCTGTCGACACTCACATCCATCGACTCGCTGCACGATGGGGATTGAGTAACGGTAGTAATGTGGAGCGCACTGAACGTGATTTGAAGGCAGTCTTTCCTAGAGAAACATGGAACTCCCGTCATCTACAGATCATCTTCTTTGGACGCGAATACTGTCCAGCCCGTAACCATGATCTAACTCAGTGCCCAATCTGTTCATGGGCAGCAACAAAGAAACGGATTGCTGAAGAGCGCCGTCGCTAATCAGGATGCTGCATTAGAGATGAATAGGCCTATGGAGGCATCAAGTAAGACCGCGGTCAACAAACTGGTTAATCCAGCGACCCAAAGCATCGTAATCATTTGACCCACTGATAAAGCGATGCCACCTCCTCTAATCCTAGCTGAAATAAGACCGAGAACCATAATCATGAATATCACGAGTATAGAGACGAGAACTTTGAACAGGAATATATTCTGCTCAACTACTGTGCTGTCGTCCAGGACCGGTAGTCCGAAGCCACCTGCCATAGCGGGAATTGCAGATACATCGGTTCCAACGAGACCTTGGGCAACACCGCTAATGGATGAACCTAGACCTTGAACGATGGAAATTGTGATGTTCAAACTCGTGATCATTGCAACAAGTACACCAAACGCAACACCCTGCATCGTTCCCGACGATAAGGCTCGACGTCGCCTAAGTGACAAAAGATTAGTCGTATTTTTGGATACAAGCTCCGCAACACCTGCAGGTTCTCCACTTGTTTGAGCACCTTCAAGATAGATTCGAATGAACCGTGAAACCATCATCGAGTTTGTGTCTGCAGCAAACCATGTCCAAGAATTATCACTATTGATTCGCATTGAGAGACGCTTCTCCAGCATATCGATTGAGGTATTTAGTGCACCGAAATCGATGTCTTTCAATGCACGAACTGTAGCGCTCGGTTCAGCTGAGCGAGCCTGAGCCGTTCCACCGAGAGCACGGATGAATCCAGGGTATGACTCGTCACGCCGCCGGACAGACTTCTCTTCTCGACTGACTAGATAGGCTGGGAAAGCAAACGGAGTCGCAACTATTGCGATAGATAGCAAGCCGTAGCGATCCCAATTTTCAGCGATAAAGGTGTAATCTACCACGAAACCGGCAGTGAAAATGGAAAGGATGATTCCTAGTCCAATCATTGNAGCCANAGCCCANGTACGTCGCATNCGGATTGTGTAAGGAGTTGCTACATCATTCCTCGCAAACAAATCATCGTCTGGGATGAGAACAATGAAGAAAATCAGGCCAAACACTTGAAGCAAACTGTAGATGAGTGCAGCGAGAAGNATCCAGCGAATACGAACAAGTACTGTCCAAGGGTCATCGTCCAATGACCCTGTCATGAATAACACGAGATGAATCCCCGCTACAACAAGAAGNAACATTCCNGTTGTTGTAATTGAAATGTAAATTTCACGAAGTGTATCAACAGCTTCGAGGCGNGTATCATATAACGTGTTAAACTCCTCTTGGAACGTGTCTTGCTCTGAACGCATAAATTCCTCTAGTGGCTGTCCTGCTTCGACAGAGAATGCCATCCTGTCAAGGAAATCNCCCCAAATNGGCGAAGGGCTCTGACGACCNACAATTCGAGCTGCNTCCGGGAGATTNGTATGCCATCGTTCAACTAATGTCTCAATTGCCTGTACCTCATCTGCAAGAGCGCCATAGTCCCCCATCTGTTTCAGAATGTCAAACATTGACTGAGCGCCAGCATCCCCCAAGGAAAGTATNCCCATCCGCGTGATGAACATGTGCATCTCGCGCTCGATNGCAATCGCTACACGTTGAGTNTGAATCANAGGCCATACCNCNGCNNCTCCNCCNNTCAAGCANAGGNAANATNANNGCAAGNANNANTCCNGAAGCACCNGTAAACAAAGANGANGCGANNAAGAANATGANNGCNCCTANNANGAGNCCNNNTACNGNNGCAGGTAGAACTACTTTGNNNANATAGGAANTNANCGGCATACCGAGACGCCNGATAGCAATCTGCCAAGTTGGGAGGCGTTCCATCTGTTGCCCCTCGAATNCTACTAATGNTTGACTCCTACCCAGGTGTCGATAGCAGCGGAGAACTGNTCCCAGCCCTGCTGATAGTATACGTCCAACAAATCGAANACATCGTCGTAATGAGTAAGATCGCGATCGACCATCCTCTGAATCGCTTCCGTNCGTCGNTCCATTTCATCATAGATTTCGCGCTTGTTAGCGAAACCCATCATTGGCGCCATCTTATTNTCCATCAGATGAGATTGGAACATACCTCGGAAGTAGTGCTTGTCAGCTACAGGGTCCCACTCGAACATACCTCGAGTAAGGATTCCNTCTGCAAACTTGTTGTATCCAATAACCTCGTCAATACCAGTTACNCGTCGTGCAATTCCACCACCNGGGGCTTCAACGACCTCTTGGAATATAGCGAAATTCAGGTTGTCGAAGAAACGNGCTGGGACATTGATTGGATCGCCCGTAAACCTCTGTATCATCTTGACAATAGAAGATGCGTGGAAAGTTGCAATCACTGGGTGCCCTGTCTGCATTGCTTGGAANGCTGTAGCTCCTTCAACNCCACGAATCTCACCGATGATGATGTANCGAGGNCGAGANCGGAGAGCAGCCTTNAGAAGATCGAACATCTCGACACGAGAATCCTCNTTCTTNGAATCGCGAGTAACTAGACGTTGCCATANACGATGACGAACCTTCACTTCGGGTGTATCNTCAGCNGAGTAAATCTTGACATTATGATCAATGAAAGGNAGGATAGCATTGAGCGTCGTTGTCTTNCCTGACGCCGTTTCACCAGACACAAGAAGCGACATNCCATTTTCAAGACATAGCCAAATGTATGCAGCAATCTGGGCNGACATNGTNCCCCATTGGATGAGTTGNNTGAACGAGATNGTNTCCTCNGCGAACTTNCNAATCGTAAANGATGGNCCNAGCATCGANACNTCGTCACTGAAGATGATGTTNATTCGAGAACCATCGAGAAGTGCNCCATCNATAATCGGTTTACTATCAGAGACCGGGCGGCCAATACGTTCNGACATTGAACGAAGATAGCGAGTCAANACTTCTCGATCCCGGAAGCGGATATTGGAGGTAACCATNCCNAACACNTTGTGATCCATGTTNACGTAGCGTAANCCAACGGAGTGNATGTCTTCCAGTTGTTCATCNGACAGAAGGGCTTCCAACGGCCCGGACTTCACGAGATCGCGGATTATGATATACTTCAANCGCTCTAATTGTTCCTNATTTACTTGTATTTGAGGCTCTCCAAGACCAAGATAGTCGCGTGCTGGCCCAAGTATACTATCGGTCTGAATNACTACGGGCTTNGTAGTNGTCATCTTTTCGATCATACCCACGAGAATGCTCTCGAACTCAGAATCAGATGTGAAAGATGGAGCACTAGGGGCATCACGTAATAGACGTTCTACAATCTCCTGACGTATGACCTCCTCCTCCTCATTCAATACCGGTTCAATTCCAAACCAGAGAGTGGTTCCAGCACCTTGTTCATCATCATCAGGAGGCTTGTAGATGTGAGCGAACAAAGGCGGCTTGAGAGTATAGATTAGGTTTCTAGGTTCTAAGCTCTTAGCACCGCGATCTAGTGGACCGTAGAAATAAGGACGAGACCCATGCTGGGCTTCAAAATCCTCAACCCATCTCTTGACGTGATCGTGGCGCGCCATCACAGATTCTAAATCGCCCTTTTGGAACTCAGAATTCTCATCATCTGCCATCCAAAATCACCTCAACTGACCGCCGTGATATCTACGATGAAGCCCATACTAGGCTCGACACGCCAACCGATCCTAGCTTGAACAGGTCCAGCAGCTCGGAGAAAACGGGTGACAGCAAGAGTACGCTTCAACTGGCCACCCTGAGTCATAGACATTAGACCAATAACAACCTCAGCAGATCCCTTCATCTCACGGAAAATAACCTCCGGAGTCTCATGCGGATCCATAGTAAGCATCAAAGTACGCCCCTCGGATGTGAAACGACGTATCTCAGTGAGGAGATGTTTTGGATCAACACCCTCGGGGAGAAGTTGAGATGCGCGATCAATAATGATAAAATCTGCAGCTTTAAGCCCATCATTCCTTAGAAGATCAAAAAGAGTCACTTTATTTTCGACCTGCTCAGTTAACACACCATAACTCGCCATTAGGAGGAAACGACCTTCATCGATTGCTTTCGTCATCCCATAACCAATGGAATCTACCTGCTCGAGCCAACCTCGTGTGGTGAGTTCTGTTGTTACGTATGCAACCTTAGTTCCATTCTCTACAAGTCCGTATGCAAGACGTTGGCCTATGAGGCTCTTACCTTCGCCAACTTCGCCTTCAACAATCATGAGTGACCGGTTTGGAATTGCTGCACCCAAACTGTTCGCTAGGCTGTCCTGTTCCAGACCAAACGGAAAAGAATCGTCAGACAATTCGAACAACCTCCGTGAATGAATGAACACCAGTAGCAGGTGATTTTGTTTCAGAATTTACAATCACAATTAGTGTCACTTCTTGGTTGTTTGAAAAAGAGACGTTCCCGGATACTGTGAAACTGATGACAGTTCCAGACACCCATTCTGTGGGCCCACCTGACTTCGTGACATTCATTGCAGAGCCATTGAGTATCATTGAGGTCTCATCGATATCCAGTGTTAATACTCCTGTATTCTGTACACTAATCGTAGTTTGATTGGTTAGAGTACTCCAATCAATATTCATCGGATCTGAAACTAGTCCAGAACTTGTCTTTGAATTAACGTCCGATTGAGAGGCTGTCCCTTCCATACCATCCAAGATGTTCGCATATGAGCCTACAAGGACGCCTGAAACGATGCCCGCAACAAGAAGACTGGCAACCAACATAATCATCTCAGAAACTCCTCCATCTGCCAATATCTCACCTCACTGAATGACTGCTCCAAAACCTACTCCATGTGAAGCGACATAGGCTCGCGTAGGCGTTCCAGATACTAATGCGCTGCCCATCACGGTTTCTCCAGGGAAAAGATACTCGCTTCCGGAGTAAAAGTGTGTAAAATTTCGAGGTGTCCCCCCCTCGTGAGAAAAGAAAATCTCGTCCATTGGAACTGAATCTGAACCAGCGTTGGTGATATTGACGTAAAGTGTCCCTGCATTGAATGATGCATTCACTATCTGGATCTTGACATCGAGGCCCTCTTGATTCTCGATGTCCGTCATACGCTCCATATTCCCAATGGCCATAACCATCGCGTGGGCGAAGATGCTCAAGAAAACTGTGCCAACAATCAGCGCACCGACGCTGCTTGAACCACCCACATCTCATTCCCCCTCACCGGGAGCGGGGGAAACATTAGGAGCAGAAGGAAGTGAAGTCTTTAGCGGCTGATTATTTCCTTGGGCACGCCAAGATTCTACCATAGCTACAAAGGTCAACAAAGGACGATTTGGTAATGTAGGGTTGCCTCCCTTGGATACTCCGTCCTCAGCGAGTGATGCGATTCCACCGAGAGTTTTTGCTTCAGCAGAAGACAGGAAACCTGATTTCGCAGCGGCAGCGATGAAAGACCTTGCATCAGTTCCGGACAGGTTATCTAGAATTAGAGCTACTATCTTAGCAGGATCAATACCTGGTCCAGAAATCGCACCATCTTTGGAACGAAGGAATGGATTGAGTTCAAGCGATTGAGCCTCATACAAATCTAACAAATCAGGTCCAGCATGAGTCGCATCAAGACCAGGCACTTCATCGGAACTGGAATGTCCCAAATTAACGGCAACAACCTCGCCATCTGGTCCGATAGTATGCATTACATCCCCAGTGGATTCAACTCGTGGATTTGAGGACTGGGCCATTGAGGACTGGGCCAGAGCCATGTTCGTCTCCATATGACCAATGGACGCTTCTAATCGCTCAAATCGATCTGCGAGCAACTTGAGAAGTTCAGCAGGGGGTGGGCCACTAGATACAGTATTTTCCGGCGGAGCGCCAGCAGGGGCAACACCGCCACCTGAACCCGTACCAATGAAGCCAACACGTGTGGCTCCGGGGGTGAACAACCAAGCTTCTAGGTCAGTTGGACGGTATTCAGGTGGGATGTCGATTTGGTCAACGGTCACACAGGACGCTTGATCTAAACGATCAGCCATGCGGCCTTCCTGACTGTCAACCAACTCTGTTCAACTCCTTATGGATACGACCTTGCGGCCTTGCGGTTTGGCCACAATGGACCAATTCCACAAACACCATCAAACAATCATTGATCCAGACTCAACCGAGTTAAAGGTCAACTGTGAGTAGGTTTCACCGCCGCCATCGACAATAAGTCGAAGCTCTTGGTTGTCGCCGACTCCAGCCTGACATCCGTCAGTTACTGCGTTTGCTCCGACTGTGTCGTCGTTACCGTTATCGTTTGTATCGATTACGATTGCAAAGGTCTGGCCTGCCGTAACAGATGCCCCTGCGGCCATTGCTGTGCCATCGAGGGCTGCTGCGAATACGTTGGTTCCATCATCGAGGCTACCAGTGTTTGTGTCAACAGTTGCAGTGCCATCATTGCAAACAATCAACCACGAGATATCGGAAAGGAGAGTCTGGTCAGAACCTGCTGCCATCTGGACGATCAGCGTAACTTCCATCACATCTACAGTTGCAGCTAGCCCGTCATCTTCAGAGACGTAAGCCATGACAATCTGGAGCTTACCCGAGATTTCGTCACGGGTGTCATCACCAGTTGCCTCAGCACGCTGCTGAAGTTCTTCTGCGGTCTTGATGATAATCGTAGAAGCCACTGCGGCTACCAGGATAAGAGCGATGAAGACGATCATTGCTCCAATCCCAATCGATGCACCATCGTCATTTTTGTATTGGGTCTTAATTGCGTTCATAGGTATGTTCACCATCTTTTCGCACTCCATCGAAGTATATCATAGTAGCCCCCAAAAGGGGTTAAAATAACGACCCGGGTGTTGAAAAAAACGCCTCAACGTGCGTCGATTTCAGTATCAATATGAATAACCTCACCCGGGGCAAGATTCTGGACGAAAGGCAAACGTCTAGCAGCGAATCCACGAGGTAGCCAAGCATCGATTACAAAGCCTTCCAGTGACTTGAGAGTTCGATTCTCTACACGGGTAGAGACAGTCAAGTCACCCATGTCAGCAAGATAGCCTGTAACAATAGACACCTTCTTGGCTAATACGAGATTCTCTGATATAGTACCGGTAGGATGAATTCTAATTCCCATTTCAATGAAGCCACCTGGCGGAATAGTCGGTACCTCAGCTGCCTTAGGTTCTGCAATCCACCCCATGGGGGCAGGAGCTGCCATCCTGAAAGAGGGTAATGCGTGTGTACCAAGATTCTCAATTGTGATTAGAAGAAGACCATGTTCCATTTCAGGCGGCCATCGAGCCTCCACTGTGAGGAAGAAACGACCAACGAGGAAGGGGTTTACACGACCGCCTGATTCTGATAAATCGGAAATAGCCGAACGAAAAGAATCGAGGGCAGATTCCCAGTCACCCTGATCTAAATCGATTAACCCATCCGTTACCATTCCCATTGCTCTTCGCTCTTCTTCTGTCAATTCGTCGAGTGAAGATAAGTGCTGTTCTAGGGCGAGAAGCGAACGATGTAACCTTACTACCTGTTTCTCGAGAAATTCAGCATCCCGATTGGCCTCTCGAAGATCTTTGCGGGCCTTAAATGGCCTATGGTTCCAAAGGAAGTGTCGGACTCGAACAGAACGTTGTGTTAACTGCTCGAGGAAGCGGGACGAAGCGTCTCCTTGTTTGCCTGAATCGCCAAATGGATTGTTTCCCATCATTCTTCTTCACCCCCATTTTCACTGAACACTTCAGGAGAAGGAGGAGGAGGAGGGGCTGATGTGCGAGTCGTTGAGCGGCTCTCGAGAATGCCGCGGATTCGCTGTGTTCTAAGGTCTAAAGCAGCAAGTTGGTTATGGAGGACNCCATAAGTCCGTTCTANCATANTGATGGCCATAATCATCATCATTGANATAAGAACNAGGTANGCTANNCTAGAGCCGATATTTAGCACAGTCATATCTACNGTTAAACTCGGATCGAGCATCATAACAAGGACGAACAACATTGGAGCGCCCAGAAGAACCCACGAAATTTCGCGCCGTGTATTTGCCAACTCATCCTCATGCGAAGACAGAGCAGAACGCTCNCCAAGCATTGCTTTTCTACGATCATCATGGATTGCTTGCAATTCTCCAGAACCTATCCATGCTAAAGCGAACATCCANAGAACNGAAAGCCCGACACTGATTAGNCCAATCTCNGGAATNATNCTNGTGTGAGATAGGAGGCCAAGTCCNACCATNGCCACATATCCTGAACCAAATAGAGCACGTTCATCATCGTCTANGCCCCTTCGGAANAAAAACAGGGATAGGAAAAGAGCGAGAATNCAGCCAANTAAACTCGGAAGGAATCCANGACTCCAAGAATCNATTTGGAGTGATTCAACTCTCATATCATTGGCCACATCATTGCCNTATATCTCNTCAATCAANACTAACTGGAAGGTNCAGTCAAAGGAATTTGTATTCATATACCAAGGCAAAGAAGCAGCTTCAATCTCCCATGTGACTTCAACTGATTCTTGNATTCCCANAGGAGGTATCACATTCGAATCAGAACCATTGATTGCCACATCTCCGTTACAGGATANGGAAAGGATNCTATTGATTGGAAGAATAGCNGTTCCAGAGTTTGTGACNTTTACTACNAGATTGGTCGAAGTACCCTCAACTAGATTACCAGATTCAAACCTNACATCTAGAATCTGAGGGTCGGTGTAGGAATCCATGCGGAGCTTGACAACNAAAGTGNTTACNCCANTAATGCCTAANGATGGCTCNTCGACATTNTGCAACTCAAACCGTAGGTCCCAACCATCACCTGGAGCGATGGTTGTGGGATTAGGTAGAGTAATTCTAAGGTCGAAGGAATTTGGAGAGTATGGCGATGCCTCTCCAAGGGNCATTATGGCCCCNGGAACTAGAGAAGTCTGATTTGATCCNAGGCTAAAGTCCCAGATAGTATTAGGNTAAATACTCGAATTAAGAAGGCGGTCNCCCTCGACATACCTTACCTCATAGGAGTTAGAAGANAGAGCNCCTGTTTGAGTNAGATCAGGNACATGCATCCAATCAATTGNTAGAGTCTTGACTGGGCCATCCGAATTCTGAAGAATTATCTCTTCATCGGTCTGTACCCTTTCGACAATCAATGGNGTGGTCCAATTAGCTTCNCCACCAACATCNCCTTGTGGGATAAATCGTAACGTCATNCCACCTGTTTCCTTGTTCCAATGACGGTCATCTGTGGGCCTCATGGTCATGTTAATCCAAGTTTGTTCACCTTGCTCGAGAGAAAGGCTGCTTGGACAAGTAGGNGAAGTCCATCTANCCACACTNGAAGAATCCAATGTGCAAGACACTGAGAGNGTGACGGCATCATTACCNGCATTTCTGATATGGTATCCTACCGCTCTGTCTTGATTGGGAAGACTTGCAATTCGTTCAGGTGAATCAAGGAAAACAAGCTGGAATACCGGCTTGATGGTCACGGTAATGTTGAACGAACCTACGACTATGTCGTCACTCNCGTTACGGGCAATGATGGGNATGTCGTAAATTGCCCCTGCCATCGGTACTTCCTCAGAAGTCAAGGCTGGAACTGTAAGAGAAATCTCNAGATCNGTAATTANTGAAGANGGCTCAATGTCAAATGTTGTAGTTGTCTGAGTCCAGCCAAGGGGTGTTTCAAAACTTAGGTTACCAATCTCTCGAAGGTTACCAAGATTCTCTGCTTCTACTTNTANNGTCACCACCTCACCNGGGATTGCTTCAAAGGTNTCAGTAGTGNTGAGATCGATTCGATGGATTTGTTGAATNTGGATATTAACATCGATACGATCGTATTCTAATCCATCCCGAAGGAGGATAATATCGAAGGAATAAATTCCATCTGCTCGCGCAGAATTGAGAGCNGTGACCGTCACTTCTTGNGTACTATTTGCACCAGGAGGAATCGTAACACCTTGGAGTGGTGAAACGGTGAAGTCAGTACCTCCAACAAATGATCCTATATCGAGATCGAATGTTTGCTCAGANTTACCCATGTTTCTAATCTGGAATACTGCTGTCTGCGTGCGATTCTCTAAAATTGGNATCTCCATATTAATCGAATTAGGCTCAAGTAAGCCATCAATGACTTCATCGAGAACAAATCGTGCAGATCCATTNTCCATGAGGCGGCCTTCATCATCGTATACTTTCACATCAATGAGGTGGATCTCGTCNGCNCGAGCGTCTAGCGGAGGTGTTGCTCTAACTGTAATGTCTGTACCCNCGGTNAATCCACTAGGGAAGGTCGCAACCTGAGGNACTAAATTCGTAACCGAATTATNGACAAGAATAAGATCCCAGCCTTCAAGTTCTTCCATTTCCAATGTAAAATTAGCAAGGGCATTACCAACATTAGATAGACGNAGGGTAGCATTACTTTGCACTCCAGGTGAGCCTGGAATTANTGGGCTGTCCTCAAGTTCAGCAGCAATTACATCTTGAATGTAAACTGAAAATANTTCNGAGGTATCTGGAGAAGTAATTCCTGTAAGCCCAGATAAAGAAGTNGATGCAGTGATNGTAAAGTTGAGAATTCCGAGNGCAGGNGGNTGGGATGTAGGACCTAGNACGCCAATAACAACTGTTGCAGATTCACCTAACTGCAGATTGAGAGATTCNGGAGCAGCTGTAGCGTNCCAACGAGTTGTCTCCGAGAGCCCGTAAGATGCGCCATCANNTGACGTAAANGACGTAGGCAGGGCAGTAAGGTCTACCACTGCCATTCCAGGACTNCCTGTGGGGAAGTTGCTTAGTANAGATACTTCGACATCTANNGCCTTAGCCATATTACCTAATTCTAAATCGCTTGTGCTGTANTGNAAATCACCCTGTGGTACCATAGTNACACTTACTGATGCTTGAACCTCAATATCGGTGATATTGCTAGCAACGAGAGCAGCATCACCTTGCATTGGAGTAGAAGTTACTCTNAGAGTCAATCTACTACCTGCAGAATTNCGATGNTCNGGATCTANCGGATCAGAAATCGATGGNGCTGTGACTTCAATGGTAATCGCCCGNGTTTCCCCTGGAGATACTAGATCGGTTACTTCGGGAGATACCGAAACAGTCCATTCAGTAGGGACCTCCTGAAGGCCAGCATCGATTTGNAAGTGAGCCGGAGANGTTCCAGTNTTCTCAAGCGTATAGAAAACNGANGCAGGCGCTCCTGGATCCACATAAACCACAGAACCGTTACTTTGCAAANNAGATGAGAATAAATCACCAGCCATCACAGATGNTCGTGCTGTAACAATNTCTCCTGTATTGGTACTAACTGCTGTNACGGTGATGGTATCCACATCAGACCTAGATGCGTTGAAAGGAACGTCAAGGGGGACAGTAATNGCCTGACCTTCGCCAGCTTCGACTGTNACTGAAGCAAGAGGAGAGACATTTAACGCGTCCATCCAGTCAGGGTCTTGAACATCAGAGTAAGTAAGTGTGAAAGTGTCACTCACTCCNCCAATATTNTGCAAAAGGAAGAGTAGAGTGGTCCCACTACCTGGAGTCACAGAGATATTATTNGGNGCAGATAGAGTAGCTACNGCATCCGAGAATACNACGTTTCGAGGTGCGATTACTTCCGNATGATACATACCCAATGAAGACCACATATCGATGGTGCCTTCNAGGGAATATGTNCCNAGAAGACCAGTTGCATCTACAGACAGATTNATCGAAGAAAGACCGGCTGTAGAAGCGAGNGANCCTGCAGGAGCNNTAGTTTGGCTGGAATCGATGTCGATAGAGGNCCCTCCGGCCNAAGGNGTAAGGGTGAGNGATGCTTCGGNAGTCAAGTTCAGATTNCCAGTGTTGGTGAAAACCCAGTTCCCAACCCATGGTGCTGAAGCGAGAGTCGNAGAATCTGAAGGAATNGTATCAGATACCGCAAGATGANNAGGACTAGCAGCAATTGANAANGGCCCAATATTCATCTGATTGTTTGCGGGCTCAGAATCACCACTAGCAGATACTGAAGCAGTGACTGCAGAAGTCCCACCCGTCTTNGTATACTCTAGGAGGTGGACTTCGGAACCACCTGCTGGAACAGAAATTGATTTCTGNGANCCAAGAACGGNGGTCTGTGATGCAAAATCATTGCCTTCAAGTAACTCAAGTGTTCCAGTTGCAGGAGTTGTTCCAGAATTCGTGATTCTAACTCGAATAACATGATCTCCGGGGGCGAGAGTTAGTGTGCCGCTAATGTCTGCTGATGGTGAGATNACCTCCATCTGGTCNATGGCAACGTCTACCGAGCGNCCAGAGGTATACGCTGCATTTTCAACGAGTGTGANAGACATCGGTGTGATAACACTGACAATGAGAAGGCTAACTAGGAATAGGACTGGTGAACGATTGCGAATCATTGAGAATCGCCTCCAGATGGNCCTTGAATTCTAATCGAGCGGCCTTGGCTTCGATAGAGAGCAATGAGTTTGTCNATCATGCGATCNTGTTCNTCTTGAGTCAAACCGAGTTTCCTTCTCTCATCCCACAAGAGCATCTGCTCTGTTCGAGTCAGNAGTCCATCCTTGAGNTATATCTCAAGGGTTCGGCGNTAAGTATCTCGATCGCTGATAGCGTAAACAAGTCCNGCCACATCAATCATGTCAGCCCGGTTCTGGATTTGGTTACCGAGTTGGTTCGCCTCCTCGTAGGTAATGTTTCGAGCATCGACTTNATTCTGAATTTCATTNGCAATGATTTGCAAATCAGGGATTGTACGAGATTTCTGGATGCGGCGTAGGAAACGACGNGCTCNCCTACTCACACGTACAGTCATGGCATGGCCTCCGCTAGTCGTTCAACGTGTCCGAAAGGATATGAATCAACCGCACAAGAATGGTTTACTTAGAGGTCGNAGACACCCGAAACGAAGACATACCTCGCCGTGTTGTATGGACTCCGATGGACCCCATTAGCGCCACGGTTTTGGCAACANTGGGCATTGGNTCTGCGCAAGGCGTCTACAGAATCCTGCGTGGTGACGCACGACGAGCGATGCTACCTTCCATGGCCTCCATCCCAGCTCCTGACATAGACCGTTCNCTCCGACGGACCCGTGGAGGNCTCAANCGCGANGTCACCCTCAGCGCAGNCCCTGTAATGGANACCCCCAAGCCGAAGCCTGTCGANGAACCNGAGCCTGAACCNGAGCCTGAACCNGAGCCNGAACCAGATCCTGAGCCTGAGCCTGANCCNGAGCCAGTCGATTTGCCACCNGCCCCTGATTTGGGCGATGAAGATGATGTAATTGGTGAAGAAGTCGAGGAAGTTCAAGAGGACCTCTTCGCAGAACGACTTGGTCGCGAAGGTGCAAAAACTGGCGAAGTACAAGTGAGCTTGATTTGGTTCAATAAGAACGATCTTGATCTCTCAGTAGTTTGCCCATCAGGTGAACGGATTTCTTTCGATAATAAAATCTCGAATTGTGGAGGGCGCCTCGACATTGACATGAACGAAAGTGGCAAGTCCGATGAGCCAGTGGAGAATGTATTCTGGGAGAAGGATGCCCCTAAGGGCCGCTATCGTGTATTCGTTGAACACTTCGAAAAGCATGATTCGACAGATGTAACAGAATTCAGTATCTTGGTTACCGTTGAGGGCGAGCCACGTGAATTCAAGGGACAGATTAGCAACAAGGATCCGCCCCAGGAAGTATGCTTCTTTGATGTATAATGATGTTGCAATAGCACCCCAATAATTCATTATTATATCATTAATGACTCAATTTTGAATTCGAGATATAATATAGATTTTTTTTTCAACGCAGCAATTCGTAATTTATACATTTTAATCAATATTTCAAATATTAATCATTATTATAGATTGATTTAATAATGAATTACTAGAGGAAATATTGTGGTTGAATTCAAACTCGAAGTCGACGAATCAATTGCGATTCGATGGATGCAAGAGGCAATCGCCTCAGGAAAAGGTGTAGAAGAGTGGTTAATTGAACGTGCAAATCACGTGGACACATTCTCCAATATCCACAACAATGCCATACCACATACTTCACCACCAACAATCACAGATGAGAGTCCTTCAGGGTTGAAAGGATTAGCAGATAGAGCCTGGAATAGAAGAGCACGCGCAGCAGACGCATTGCTAGAATCACAATTCGGAGACAGAGAAACACTCCAACTCACATCAATGCGATCAGATGCGCCTACCGGACCTAACATAGGGCGCCTAGAAGACGACCTATTACCTCCTGGACTTCTTCGCTTACTCCCATTGAAGCATACCCTCAGATTAATCTGGACAATGACTGGAGCAAGAAAAGATTCGGTCCCAGATGGAGAATTGAGAGAAGTGGTTTCAAACATGCTTAGGCTCAATGGAGAGAGGCTTTCAAGAGAGGACGACCGTGATGGCAGAGGGCGAGGTGAACGACTTTCAACCGGATTCAGTCATCTCGACGATACAGCACGAAATCGTACAATATCTTGGATAATAGGTAGTGGACAAGGTTCATCGAAAAGATCTGCTATGGAGATTGTTGGTTGGACTACAAAAGATGCAACGGGGCACCGTTTAACTCCTCATGGCGTTGATTTAGCGCGATTACCAAATCCTGTAATTGACCAAGAAGAAGGGAGCCGCGGAGCTTTTAGCACTCTCGAGAGAGGACTAATACTGACTTCAATCAATCACCGCTTACCATTGGAATGGAAAATTATGCGGACGCTTATCGATGGAATGCGAGATGGTCCCGTCGGCAACGAACGATTGGATTCTCGAATGATACGGAGATTCGGCGGATCAACCGATTACAAATGGTCAGATTCGACTCTACAAATTCGAAGAGTTGCGGCTGTGACCCGAATGTGCGAACTAGGCCTCGTAATCCGGCAACGTGATGGAAGAAAATCAGTAACAAGCCTAGTAGACAATATCAATGAGATTCTTCGATTTTCAGAATCTGATAATGAATGATGTGAACCAAGCATTCATGCCATCGACACCTCACCTAAGTACATGTTCTCTGAAGGAGATGCTGCTCCAGACTTCACCGCGACACTACAAGATGGAAGTTCATTCAACCTCCAAGAAGCACTCAAAGATTCAGGCGTAATCCTATACTTCTATCCCAAGGATAGTACACCAGGATGCACCACACAAGCTTGTGATTTTCGCGACGCTAAGGATAGTTTAGGTAGTGCAGGTTGGAGAGTGATTGGTGTTTCACGTGACTCAGAAGCAAGTCATCAAAAATTCATAGATACTCAAGGATTGAATTTCGATTTAATCGTAGATGATGACACCTCATTGCACGAACTCTACGGCGCTTGGGGTGAAAAGACGAACTATGGTAAGACGTATATGGGTGCAATACGATCTACATTTGTTATCTCTCAAGAGGGGACAATCCAGTGGGCGGGTCGAAACGTACGCGCAACAGGTCACGTTGCACGCCTGCTTAAGGAACTCAATTTGGAGTGAGGATACACCCATGGATGAGGACGCAAAGGAGCATGTACTCCACTTCCTCCGACGTTGTGTATCCTATGCTGATGAATCAATTCATAGGAAAATGGAGCGAGGTGAAAGTGACGATGTTATTGCACAATGGAAAGTGTATCGTGAATTCACTGCTTATGCTGCATCCGAGGTTCAACGTGGGGATCTAAACGATTGGTTTGGAGCAACAGAGGAAATGCCTAATCTGGATTTATCTGGAGATTTACATCAACTAAACCCATCTTCATTTGATCATAAAGAACGATCTGCTTGGCTTGGAGCCATAGTTGCACCTCGACCACTATGCCTTGTATCTACAATTTCGAAGGACGGAATTAGGAACATCGCTCCGATGTCATCTGTTTCCGTCGTATCAAACTCACCACCACTCATTGGGATGAGTTTATCCAAAAACAGAGAGGGGCGAATCAGGGACACACTACAGAATCTCATTGATACAGAGAAAGCTACACTTTCCATACTCCCTCCTCACATGGATATTGTTCGTTGGATTGAAGCGAGTGCGCAACCTCTAGCTAGCAACCAATCCGAATGGATGGATCATGCCGCGGTTACCAGCGAAGGTTGGCCGGATGCTCCAGCTGTTTCCTTGGTTGCACTTCAAACGACCCTTGTTGCTCGTCACCCACTCCCTGAGGGTTCAGTTGCGGAATGGATTGTTCTTCGAGTAGATGGTATTCTAAGTCCAACTCTCAATGTAGAACATATCGAAAAAGAAGCAATTCTCACAATGCTAACTGACACCGAAATAGGCGATGCAAGAACTCTTGATACATGGCACCATAAAATTGAGCCACCTGATTAAATCGGTTCGGATTCTAATCCAAGAACATGACGATCTACATCAACAGCGACTCCTGTGCCAGGAATCAGAATAAGATCTTCATCAACATCAAGAACGAAGGCATTGAGGCCTTGCTCTTGAGCTATCTCGAGTAAACGACGCCTGCAAGCACCCTTCTGGGCATCCATATGAGCAAGCATTCGCAAATCAACAATGACCACGTCACCCTGTAGAAGATGTTCAGCAATCTTTCGATGAGGAATAGAATGCCGGTCATCAGGAACGATATATCTGAGAAAACGGGAGATATCTGTAACATCCTCACGACGTGCCCATTCCACTTCACCCAAGTCTTCGAACCCCGCAGAATCCGATTTAGGTACTGTTGTAGGACCCACCGGTGGAGGAGTTCGAACGGTTTGCTCTTCCGCTTCCATTCGGCCAGAAGGTGGTTGAGGTAGACCAAGAAGCCGGAAGATGTTCACCATATGATCACAAATCGAAATCTAGAATATCCGGCCCTTGAGATGACTGAGAAACTTCTGGGATTGGCTTTGGAAGCGGTTGTTGGACTTCTGGAATAGCCGGTGCAAACGGATCTACTGTGGCAGGAGTCGGTTCCGAAATTATTGGAGAACTATCTACAGGAGCATAGGGATTGGAAGCAGGGGGGGAAGCGCTCTGAGTTGCAGCCTGACGATCAAGCCATTCTTGACCAAAATGCTCCCATTGTTCCATAGTCCACCCCTGAGGCAGACCTTGCTCTGGAATTGGAGGTCCACTAGGCGCCCCCGGCTCTGCGAAGGCATGCATCGGAGGAGGAGCCTGCGGAGAAGGGGCAGTTCCAATCCCATAACCGCCCATCGGATCATAACCAAATGTAGAGTCATTTCCGCGTGAACCACGACGCATGAATCCGATTCCTATGAGAATCAGTAAGAGGAAGAGAACTGCGCCTAATGCAACAACCACTGTTCCAGATCCTGAATTAAAACCAATGTCGAGCACGCCGAGGAGTGTAGTATCCTCAACCGTAATCTGAATGTCAACAACATCCTCTTCATCCCCATCAAAGGCAGTCAATCGAACAATGTATGTTCCTGGCTCATCGAAAACATGAGTGACATTGAATCCCTCATCTTGGATATCGTTAGCAGGGTAACCATCATCATCAAAATCCACTGCTGTGTTGAAGTCCCAACGATACTTGAGTCTGAAAAGGTCTAGGGATGAATCGGTAGTTCCTTCAGCGGAGAACCCAATTGCATCACCTACCGCATAGGGACCAGGTGCAGTAACATTGGCCATTGCACGAGGCTTGACATTACGAACAGTGATGTTAACCATCTCAAACACGCGTTCACCATCGTCATCAGTTACATGAAAGACAACCATAGATGGAGCCGTAGCCGAATCTGGCCAAGACCATGCAAGGTCCGCACCCTCAACATCACAATCATCCTCCGCAGAACCCTGCGAATCAGAGTTCATCGACGGATCCACATCCCAACAAGCACGTAATGTCTCAATATCCGAGGCAGTATCTTGGAATTCTCCCGTAATACTCAGAACCTGATCTTCAGCAACTGGTAGTAGAGAACCGAATGGTTGGATTACTGGCGGCACATTCTGGACCATAAGCCAACCATTGGCGCGCCGGGTTCGAAGTCCATCATCATCGATAGCTTCCATTGCAATGACATGCATCCCATGAGTCTGGTAAGCGTGGGTAAAATCAGATGATGCGCCATCATTCTCTTGTAGGACGGACCATGTTGCATTCTCTTCTACATCAGGCCACCACTCATATGAGAGAGTATCCAAATCATTCACCGAATCTTCGGCCATCCCTGTGAATGTAATCGGGTCATCTTCGTTTACATGCCAAACCATCTGAGAATCCATCTGAAGTTCCGTTCCATTAGCGGATTTCGCCATCATAGTGGAATTCCAAGGTGCGATATTCGTCACTTGCACCGAATGCTCTGCCATAGTGATGGCTCCATCATCATCCGTTGCCGTTGCTTGAATCGTATATGTTCCTTCAACCATAGGAGTCACAGTACAGACCTGAGTCACTTTACCTTCTT
>PATC01000003.1 GCA_002712285.1 Methanobacteriota archaeon | reverse complement strand
ACCCATCATCGGAGGACCCGGTGGAGCACCCATCATCGGAGGACCCGGTGGAGCACCCATCATCGGAGGACTCGGTGAAGGAGTTGACAGAGAATCCGAGGTTGGAGGAATTGGTGTATCAGATACAATATCTGGCTGGGCTGGAGGTGCTTCTGATTCGACCTTATCGGAAGTGAGTTCGGTGATTCCTCCAACATCTAAAGAAGGTGCCTCATTGGATGCTGTTTCGAGTTCATCACGAGCAGACATCATGTCCGCTAATGTC
Source organism: Methanobacteriota archaeon (assembly GCA_002712285.1). Taxonomy (GTDB): domain Archaea; phylum Thermoplasmatota; class Poseidoniia; order Poseidoniales; family Thalassarchaeaceae; genus MGIIb-N2. The sequence continues at coordinate 50,020 of PATC01000003.1, read as the reverse complement.
TTCTCAAAAGCGTCTTCGATGGTTTCAACCTTGGACTTCTGTTCATCCGACATGTCTCAACCCATCCTTGGGAATGACTGAATGGACTTCAATCCAACCCACGAATTCTACTCTTTCTCAAAATGTAACTCGGTTGATGGTTGCAGATCTAAAAGAAAGCTAAACACTGTGAATACGATTCCAAGACATAGGACAAATTCCCAAGCAGCAGCAACATTGAGGGCGGGGTAGGGACTACTTGTGCAGAACTCCATCATATTCTCCGGTCCAGAATTCCAAGCATTCCAATCAAAATCTGCCGTCCAAACAGACATTGTGTTTCGAATCATCTGAACCAGACCAAGGATTGCAGCAAAACATGGAGTTGCGCGAAGCCAGAGTATCCTGCGCAAATTAGAGGATTTCCAATGAATTCGAACAGTAACAACATTCACTAAAACACACCAGTATATTCCTTTGTAGAATATATCGAAAGCAAACTTCCCATGCATCAAACCATCCGCATCCCATGGTGTCCGAGCAAGCATATAGGCCGCATATGCTCCGACCATTCCAGGAAAGATTGCGGAATGATTTACCACATGCCAAACCCAGTGTGCTCCCAAGGAAGACAAAGTATCACGGTTACTTAGTTGGAGTTCTATCATTACCCATATCACGACAATAGATGTGAGAGTTAGACCTACTGTGAAAATCGTATCACCTGGTTGAAATAGATCAAAATCAGAGATAAACGGCATAAATGGTTTACAGCCACTAGCTACCCAAGCAATATAACAAAGAATCATCCAACCTAAGGTAATTCCTGTGAACAAAAGAATCGCCAAACGACGCCGTTGCCAATCCTCCATAAATCAATCCGGGTGATGATAACATTTCACATTCTTGGTCCCATGACACATAGCGAGCCTTGATGCATCAGAAAGAATTGGGACGTCTATGGGCCAACGAATCGGCATTGTGGTCAATCCCGATGCTGGGTTAGGAGGGCGTCTTGCTCTCAAGGGGTCAGACGGGCAAGCGGAACTGGCCAGATCAAAGGGTGCTAATGACCGTTCAGGACCACGAATGACCGAATCTCTAGAACACTTATCTTCGATTATTTCCATTACACCAGGACCATGGAAGGACATTGAATGGTGGCTGATGAAAGGACGAATGGGAGATTCATGGATACCGAATTCACTAGGAGAAGTGGGGCGTTGGAATATCATTGATGAAACACCTCAGAAGACAAGTGCGGATGATACAACATCTGCAGTCCATACTCTAGTCAAACACAACGTGGAAATGATTCTCTACGCTGGAGGTGATGGGACAACAAGAGATATTGTGAATGCTTTGATTGAAATCGATGCAAGTGAAACGCCAATACTAGGCGTACCAGCAGGTGTCAAAATGCATAGTGGATGCTTTGGCGCATCACCACGTGCCTCTGCAGAAGCACTTGCTGCTTGGATTACTGGCGATCTCCTGCTAGCAAGAACAGAGGTGATGGATCTCGATGAAGATCTGTATCGAGATGGTGAATGGGTTGTTCGTATGTATGGGGAAGCAAATACCCCTGGTAGTCCACGATGGATGCAGGGGTCTAAACAGCGTGTAGAACGTGTCTCTGAAACTGAAATTCTCGAGGGGCTTGGAGATCACATCAAGGAAACGATTGAAGAGAAGCCTGAAATGCTCGTAATTTGGGGAAGTGGAGGAACTCTCCGAACACTAGGGGATAGTATTGGTTACGCAATTTCGGTACTTGGTATAGATGCAACTCGTGGAACTGAACAAATTGGAACGGATTTAGATGAAGTTGGATTGATTGAAACCGTTGATTCTCACAAGAAAGCCTTTGGAGACGAAAGTGAAATTCTTCTTCTTCTCTCACCAATGGGGGGTCAAGGATTTCTAATTGGTAGAGGGAACTTACAGCTATCTCCTGATGTTCTGAGACGCATTGGTATTGATGCAATCCTCGGAGTTGTTACTCCTGCGAAGCTTGCAACTCTAAATTCTCTTAGGATCGATACCGGAGATGCTGAACTAGATACTGAATTCCGTGAACGCAAATACCTCAAGGCCCTCCAAGGCTATCGTACAACCCGTCTAATCCGCATCTCAGCGGATTGATTACATCGCGGGAATGTTCAATTTCACTTACCCTCGTCACAGGTTCATGCACCGGCCACTTACCGCATCCCTGCTCGTTCTGACGATGCTCCTCGCCCTTGTAGGTTCAATGACATACTCGCTTTCTGAATCAGACGAGGACAGTTCCCTGACTGTCGCTCGCTCGGGGGCAACTGCATGGCTACATGACAGAGCAGAAGCAGTCGGAAATGCAGGGTCGCACTCTAGCATGGAAATCGCTCCAGATGGCAGTATGTGGATTGCACATGTAAAAGATGGAGATCTTCATGTCACCAATAACGCAGATGGATACTGGCTCACAGAGCAAGTGTATTCTTTTGGAGAAACCGGGCGAATGGCGAATCTACAACTTGACTCCAACGGATTACCGCGAGTTGCACATATCGATATCACGAACCATGTACTTCGTATCTCTCGCCATGACGGGAATTCTTGGAGTACTACTACCGTTGCTCCAGGTGAAGACACTGGTGATCAAGGTCCCTATACCGACAACATTGGAAGGATCGGATTCCGTGTAGGAACAGATGGAACAGAACACTATTCTTACTACACTGGAGACTATGATTTGGCGTATTCCTCGTATGATGGAACAACATGGTCTACTCAAATCATTGATGATGGGCAAGGTGAATCTGAGGACTATGATGGATATTCAAGAATGGGAAGATGGTCAGATTTGGTAATTGGGGCATCAGGGCAACCTGAAGTCGCCTACACTGGATATTTCGTAGACGCAACATACAATCCAGTCACTAATCAAATCGAAGACGCTTGGTATATGGAGAATGTTCGACATGCTATCTTGACACCAGGAGGGTGGACTGTCAACACAATCATCGATAATGAAACAGGAGACTTCTCGACAGAGTATCTGTGGATTGCTGCTGGACAAGATGCTTCTGGAATTATGCATATCGCTTATCAGAATAGGTCTTTGAGCAGAGAATCTGTTTGGATGGCTACTCAGAACTCTGGTTCTTGGAANATCGAACGAGTNTCTCAAGGAATAGCAGACGGATTTTTCNTCCGTTTAGCATTTGATTCGTCGGATTCACCAAGAATCGCNTGGTACGATGAGAGNCTNGAAGATGCAGTAATAATGNGGNAGGANTCAGGNTCTTTTGTCAGAGTCACGGTTGCATCNAGCGGGGACGTCGGGCAACACCTAGATTTGGCTCTNAATTCAAACGATGAAGAAATTCTGAGTTATCACGACGCNACAGATCTNGACCTAATGGTATCNATTCCAGGTGTTGATGCGGACGGAGATGGNATTGTTGATTCNATTGATCGTTGTCCNGGTTCNCCAAGTTCTGCTCGAACAGATAGCATAGGTTGCGATTGGACACCTGGAGAGTTAAGCACAGACACAGATGACTTCGCATATCTTGAATCTACACGTACGAGCGACGGTACTTTGTACATGGTTCTCTTTGAGGGATACGAAAAAGGAACTACGTCCTGCGATCATGACCCTGGCACCAACATGAACGATTCCGATGATTGCAATCTAGTCATATTTACAATGGGCACTTCTGCATCAGAACGTGTTGTAATCGATTCTGAAGCTGAATCAGGAAGATATGCGGATGTGGTTTCAATCCCTTCCTCAACGGCTTCGCTTGGCCATATTCCTGTAGTATCTTACATGCACATTTCTGATCGAACCTTATTCGGTTCTGTGAATGGATCCGAAATGAGGATTGCTGAGAGATTAAATTCAGGACAATGGGATACTACTACTCTACATTCCGGAAACTCTACTGGATGGTATACTTCAATCGCAGTATCTGCGAACGGAACATTGGCAGCAACATGGGTTGATCTAGATGAAGATGCTACGGTTTGGATTTCTATGAATTATGATGGAACCTGGATGCCAGCGGAGGTAGTTGCAGTTAACGCAACCTTTCCCCGTGTGGGCTTCTTAGGAGAGGACCCCGTCGTTTTCCACCGAGATATCACAAATACTGATATCGTCATGTCCAGCAAGGACACTTCGGGTTGGAGTTCTGAATTCATTGCTGATCAACCAACTAATTACTATCGTCCAGATTTAGCAACAGGTCCCGATGGGACCCTGTACTATGTTTTCCAGAAGGGATATGATTCTGCAAGTGGAGATGCCGACTGTGATTCATTTAACGAATGTAGTGTCCTAATGGTTCATCACGATGGAACTGAGATGAGTATGGTACGAGCAATTGGTTCAGCAGACCCCAGTCAAGGCGTATATCCATCAATAGATGTGGATGCAGCAGGTCGTGCACATGTATCTTGGTATGCTCCCGATGATCTTGGAATCACTGTATCTGCAGAGGGACCTGCAGGTTGGGAAGAAGTAACTGTAACTTACGAACGTGCTTCTGGTCGTTACTCAGAAATGACAACAAATGAAAATGGATGGGAAACTGTGTTTACCTTTGACCAAGAAGCAAATGGAACAATTGTCTATCTTGAGAGGAATCCTACTGAGGAAGATCACGACCTAGTTAACGACGATGATGATCTTTGTCCAAACACTCCATTCGGTGAATTAGTAGACGATAATGGATGTGGTGAGAGTCAGCGAGATACAGACAACGATGGTGTCCTCGACATAAACGACCTGTGCCCGTTTACCAACTCAATTGAGGCAAGTGATGTAAATTCTGATGGTTGTGGAGCGAGCCAACGTGACACTGATGGAGACGGAGTAAACGATGCGATGGATGAATGCCCTGGAACTCCCGACGCTACAACCGTTGACAACAAAGGCTGCGATGAAGCTAATCAAGATACAGATGGTGATGGCATCAGTGATGTGAACGATCTTTGCCCAGATACTCCATACTGGGCTATTGAAACGATAGATTCGGATGGATGTGCGTTGTCAGAAAAGGACAGTGATGGTGATGGAGCTTACGACGACTTCGATAAGTTCCCACAGGATCCTACACAGATTTACGATTCTGATAATGATGGCTATGGAGACAATGAGAGTGGGAACGCACCAGATGGATGTCCTTTTGAAGCTGGAACCTCAACTGGATCTCCTGCAGGTTGTCCAGATCTCGATAGTGATGGAATTGCTGACACTGTGGATGATGATATCGATGGTGATGGAGTAGTAAACGAAGATGATGCATTTCCAGTTGATTCATCTGAAACCATTGACACAGATGGCGATGCCTTTGGAGATAATATGGATCCAGATGACGATGGAGATGGTCATTCGGATGTAGAGGAAGTCGATTGTGGAAGCGACCCTCTTGATCTAAACTCTATACCACCAGATGCTGATGGAGATGGTACTTGTGATGCCCTTGAAACAGCAGGCAATGGCGATGATACACCAACAGATGGAGGAGAAGCAGAAGGCATGAATGCGATGGTAATTGGCGGAGCAGTCGGTATTGTGGTTGTGATTATCGCTGGAATAGTCGGTGCTATGATGTTCTTGAATAAGGACGAGGATGCACCTCTTGCAACATCAACAGCAGGTACTACTAACACCACACAGACAGAAGGACAGCAAGGTCAAATGATTCCAACAGGGAAGAATTGTACTCTTTGCAATTCGCCTGGTGTGGTTCACATACCTGCCTATGGTAGAGACTACTGTTCTGCATGTGGCCAGTACCTCTGATCCCAAAATAAGAGATTTCAATCTCAAACAGGGCGGCCAAGGGCTGCCTTGATTAGACCAAGGAATGGAGGACTGGGGCGTCCTGGACGGGACTTGAATTCAGGGTGATATTGCGTACCGAAGAAATAAGGATGGCCTTCAAGTTCTATGATTTCCATCCGTTCACCTTCCGTATCACGACCAACAAATCGCAAACCCTTTTCTTCAAGATCTGACACTAATTCAGGATTGACCTCATATCGATGACGATGTCTTTCGTGAATCTCCATCACTCCGTCATAGAGACGATACGCTGCACAGTCTTGAGTCTGTAGATTCGTCTGACGACTACCAAGTCGCATCGTTCCACCCATGTGAGTACGACTACCCTCAGGCATGAAAATGACCGTAGGATGAGGAGTATCCTCATCGAACTCAGTACTATTTGCACCTTTGAGACCAAGACGATTTCGAGCAAATTCAATCGTCGCAATCTGTAGACCTAAACATACTCCAAGATATGGAACAATATTTTCACGTGCGTGCTTCGCAGCGAGAATCTTACCCTCTATTCCACGATCTCCAAATCCACCAGGAACAAGAATCCCGTCAGCACCCTTGACCAAGGACCAAGCAGATTCGTGCTTCTCTGTTCCTTCATTTGAATTCTCAAGATCGCTTGCCTCTACCCAATCAATCGAGAGATTGACGCCTTCATGCAAAGCTGAGTGTTGGAGGGCCTTGATTACACTCAGATAAGAATCAGAAAGTCCAGTATACTTACCAACCATCGCAATCCGAACCTCTCCACTAAGTTCGTCCATTCGTTGAGCCATGGCTTCCCAATCCCTCAACAAAGGACGATCGATAGGAATCTCAAGACCAAAATGAGTCGCCATTTGTACGATAGCGCCCTGTTCCTCTAACATCAAAGGAACACGGTAGATGTTTGATACATCATGAGCGCTAAACACTGCTTCTTCAGAAACATGACAAAATAGGGAAAGTTTGCGCTTAACCTCAGGGAGAAGGGGCTCAGATGAACGGCATACAAGGAAGTCCGGCTGAATCCCCGAAGCCATCAATTCCTTGACTGAATGTTGAGTTGGCTTTGTCTTTTGCTCACCAACCACACCAATTACTGGCACAAGGCTCACATGTAGGAAACAAATATTGTTACTTCCAACACGGAATTGGAATTGTCGCAATGCTTCAACAAATGGAGCTGATTCAATGTCACCCACAGTTCCACCCAACTCAATTACACAGACTTCTGGAACCTCATCAGAACCATCTGCGGGCGTATGGGCAACTCTCTCGATCCAATCTTGAATTTCATCAGTAATATGCGGGACAACCTGCACCGTCTTACCGAGATAATCGCCCTTCCTTTCCTTACCAATAACTTCCGAATAGACCTTGCCCGTTGTCAGGTTATTATCTCGAGAAAGCCTCACATCGAGAAAACGTTCGTAATTACCCAGATCAAGATCGACTTCTCCGCCATCATCGAGTACAAACACTTCACCGTGCTCAAAGGGACTCATGGTACCTGCATCTGAGTTCAAATAAGGATCAATTTTTATTGCAGTCACGCGCAAACCGAGGGACTTCATCAACACTCCAATACTACTAGCGGTTACACCTTTACCGATTCCACTGAGAACGCCACCCGAGACCACGACATACTTCATGCAATCAACGGGATTTGGAGCCGTCCACGTTGGCCTATCAACGTTGTCGGAGAAGTGAGGGGGTTCCAATTCATACTCTATCGTCAATCATCAAGTAGTGACCTCGACGTCTATGCCCATGGGCACGGTTCCAACACGGATCTTGGTAACCGGGGCTCTCGGTCAAATTGGAACAGAATTAGTTGAAGTTCTTCGAGATAAATACGGGGAAAAATCCGTCATAGCCACAGATATCCGTGAAGCTAATGGTTGTACTCAACTTGATGTCATGGATGCTGAAGGTATCGAAAGTTTAGTCCAAAATGAAGAGATTACAGATATCTATCACCTTGCTGCGCTTTTATCTGCAACTGGTGAGAAAAATCCTGATCTTTGTTGGAGCATAAATGTAGACGGACTTGTGAACGTCATTTCCGCAGCGAAAAAGTATGGTTGTCGACTATTTTCGCCATCTTCAATTGCAGTATTTGGGCCCGATTGCCCAAAACATGCGCCTCAAGTAACAGGTCTGAACCCTTCTACAGTGTATGGAAAGACAAAGGTCGTTGGGGAACATCTAGCAATGTCCTCAGAAATTGATATGCGTGGACTTCGGTATCCGGGCCTTATCTCTTGGAAAGCACCAGCCGGGGGAGGGACCACAGATTATGCTGTCGAGATATTTCATGCAGCCCTGTATGAGGGGCATTACAATTGCTTCGTTAGAGAAGATACTCGACTTCCAATGATGTATATGGATGACGCAATCCGTGCAACATTAGAATTGATGGAAGCATCTCTTGATTCATTAGGGACATCTCGTGGAGGTTACAACATCGCAGGTTGCTCATTCACAGTAGGTGAACTAGTCGAGAGTATTCATCGCCATATTCCTGAATTTACTTGCTCTTTTATTCCAGATATAAGACAAAATTATGCTGATTCATGGCCGGACTCAATTGAGGACATAGTTGCTCGAAAAGAATGGGGATGGATGCCTGAATTCAATCTTGATCGCATCGTAGACGAAATGATTCTCAATCTAAGAAATTCTCAATCATCGTCCTGATTAAGATCTGGTTGCCAGTCAGGCATTTGGGCATCCTGCTTCGCCCACAGGATATCACCTATTCGAAGTACCGAAATCGCTGATTCTGTCGCTCCAGTGATTGCTTGACGAGCGATTCGTATAGGCTCAAGAACTCCACGTTCATTCATTGGATGGATTGAACGATCAATTACATCAAGACCAAGCCAATCATTAGAAGAGGAAGTCTGTGCAGCTGTAATTCCAATTATCTGATCAAGGCCATCGAGACCTGAATTTTCTGCAAGAGCCCTAGGAATTGATTCGAGAGCTGCAGCGTATGCTTCCACAGCTAGTTGTTCACGTCCAGGAATTGTTGTTGCATGAATACGGAGGCGGCGAGCGAGTGCGATTTGAATCGCACCCCCTCCTGGGAGCATCTTAGGTTCCTCTTGTAATCCACAAGCAACCCCTATAGCATCATCAAATGCACGCGAGACCTCGTCAATCACTGCATCCGTTGATCCTCGCAAAACAACAGTCTGTCCAGAACCCACCGAACCGTGAATACGAACATGGTCAATACTCTCCCATCGCTCTTCAATCACAGAATTAAATTCACCAATACTGTCTGGACGGATGCCTTGAACATCTCGAACAATTCTGGCACCACAAGCTCTTGCAATGAGTTCAAGGTCAGTTCGCTCCACTCTACGATAAGTGACTATTCCTGCATCACGAAGCATTGGAATTGCATCCTCATGAATACCATCTGTTACGATGAGCAAATCAATACCGGCTTTCTCAATGGCATCCACTTGCTCCTTTACCTCTAACTTCTGTCTTTGTAGGAAGCGAGCCATCATCCCTGGCTCTGTAATTCTGATTGAGGCATTGATACTGAGCTCTTTGGAATCTAATCCTCCATCAAGCAAGAGTACTTTTCCTCCATCTAATCGATTGGGAGTCTGTGAATCAAGACGTGTCTTCCGAAGAACGATACCATCCACACGCTCACAATCAGCAATACGGCCACCTCTGATGATAATTCGTTTGATTAGATCTGGATTAATATGGTTAGATGTGCCTCGCTTCATCGCTATAGCTGCCGTTTCAACTGCAAGATTAGAAAGAATTCTTCGTACCTCCTCACTAACCTTGCCTGCAAGACTGGTTGATACAATTCGAATATGGTCAGCCTCCTCTATGGGCTTCGAGATATCCTCAATTGCAATTAGGCAATGGTTCATTGCAATCCGATAACCTGCAACTATGACAGAAGGATGGATACCTCGATCGATCCAATCTAATGCGTTAAGCAGAAGTTCCGCAGTGAGAACAATGGCACTACTTGTCCCATCACGAGCCTCATCATCCTGTACGCTAGAGGTTGAAATCAACATCCGAGCTGTGGGATGCTCCACTTTCGCTGCTTCGAGAACAGTGACGCCATCATTGGTAACTTGAACACCTCCATCGTCAGAAATGAGCATTTTATCCAAACCAAGAGGGCCAATCGTTGATCGGACTGCATCAGCCAATGCCAATGCTGCACGTACATTATTCCGAAGCGCAGTGTGCCCTTGCTCTCTCTCGGTATCTTGGAGGATGCGTTCATGCTCTCTCCGCGCCATAGGAACATCACATCGACCGGGTATTTGCACTTGAACCCAATGTGGGAGATAACAGACTTTCACGAATGGTTCATATAGAGTCGTTCTAATCGAACATTACAACTCGAGGTTGTATAGTGGGTGAGATGATGACTGAAGACTGGGAAGAGAATCTAATCCAGCAACTTCTGGATATGTTCAAACAACTAGGACTCGATATGAACAAAGAACAGTTGACTGGTTTAATGGATCAGGTTCGTGGCCAATTCGAAGGTATGGGCATCGATATGGAACGTCTACAATCTGGAGAAGCGACAATCGACGCTCAAGCAAACATGGAGGCTTTAGCCAAGGCACTGGGTACCATCATGAGCGAAGGTAATGGTATCGGGAACCTGTTTGAGACAATGGGTTTCAAGGTTGATGTCCAGGCTTCGTCACCTGTCACTATCGACCCAAGTACTCAGGATTCTAACGATTCGATTGATATCGACTTACCTGAAGCAGACGTATTAATTCACCAAGGACGAATGACTCTAACCATCGATCTCGCAAACTCGCTTGAAGATGGAATTGGTATCGACTTAGCTATTACAGACAGTGGTCGGACATTGCAAATCATCAAAACAAATCAATTGAGGCCTTTCAGGCGAATAAGTCTCAATCCCACTGCTAAGGAAATTTTGAGTTGGGATCTCAACAATGGGATTCTCGATGTTGAATTGAATATCGAGAATGATGACGGAACAATTCACATCGGATAAATGGAGGAATATGCATGAGCAGCGGACCTGTAATTGGAATTGACCTTGGAACGACAAATAGTTGCGTAGCAACACTCGAAGGTGGTGAACCCGTTGTCATTGCAAACGCAGAAGGAGCAAGAACGACTCCTAGTGTAGTTGCATTCAGTAAAGACGGTGAACGTCTCGTTGGAGTAACTGCAAAGAGACAGGCGGTTACCAACTCAGAGCGTACTATCCTCTCCGTAAAGCGGGAAATGGGCACTAATTGGTCAAAAAATGTCGATTCAGATGACTACACACCACAGGAAATTTCTGCATTTATCCTGCAGAAGCTCAAGGCTGATGCTGAAGCTTATCTCGGTCGCGAAGTGAAGCAAGCGGTCATCACCTGTCCAGCCTACTTCAGTGATGCGCAGAGAAAAGCAACCCAAGATGCAGGACGTATTGCTGGTCTCGATGTCTTAAGGATAATCAACGAACCAACCGCTGCTGCTCTAGCATATGGGGTAGACAAAGATGATGATCAGACAATTCTTGTCTACGATTTAGGTGGTGGTACCTTTGATGTCTCTGTGCTTGAGATCTACCAGGTTGACGGTCAGCCTCAGATTGAGGTGAAAGCAACATCAGGAGATAACCGTCTTGGTGGGGATGATTTCGATGAAGCAGTTGTCGAACACCTAGTGTCCGAATTCAAGAAAGCAACAGGAATCGATCTTGCTAAGGATATGCAGGCAATAAGCCGGGTTAGAGAGGCTGCAGAGAAAGCGAAAATCGAATTGTCTCAAACTCAACAGGCTAACGTCAATCTTCCATTCATAACAATGAAAGATGGACAACCTGAACACTTGGATCTCTCTATCACTCGTGCAAAGTTCGAAGACTTAGTATCGGATCTCATCAAGCGTACAATGAAACCTACTCGACAAGCAATGAAAGATGCTGGTTTGAATAAGGGGGAGGTGGACAAGGTCATTCTTGTAGGTGGTTCCACTCGTATTCCTGCAGTTCAAAGTGCAATCGAATCTGAGGTCGGGAAAGAACCGTTCAAAGGAATTAACCCTGACGAAGCTGTCGCAATGGGTGCGGCTTTGCAAGCCGGAATAATCGTAGGTGACGAGGGTGTAACCGACGTTTTACTTCTCGATGTCACTCCACTTACCCTAGGAATAGAAACCCTAGGTGGAGTAACTACTACAATGATCGAGAGGAATACAACCATTCCATCCAAACGTTCAGAAGTATTCAGCACAGCTGCAGATAATCAGCCAGCCGTAGAGATTCATGTCCTACAAGGCGAACGTGAGTTTGCCAAGGATAACATCACCCTAGGAATGTTCCATCTCACCGGAATACCTCCTGCACGCAGAGGTGTCCCTCAGATTGAGGTTACCTTCGACATAGATGCAAATGGTATTGTGAATGTTAGTGCAAAGGACCTTGGTACTGGAAAAGAGCAATCAATCAAGATTGAGAGCCAAACAAGTCTTTCCGAAGATGAAATCAAGCAAAAAATCTCAGAAGCAGAGGAGTTTGCAGAAGAAGACAAGCGACGCAAGGCGCGTGTTGAGGTTCGAAATCAAGCAGATAGCATCGTGTACCAAACCCGACGCACAATCGAAGAAGCAGAAGAAAAACTCGATGAAAATGATACTGCACCTATTCTTACTAAAGTAGACGAACTTGAGTCCCTCATTCGTACCGACGATGGGCCTATCGCTGATGATGATCTAGATGAGGCTGGAATTCAAGCCAAGGTCAAGGAACTTGAAGAAGCAATGCATGGTATCTCGGCGAAGCTTTACGAGGCAGCAGCAGCAGCAATGGAAACTGAAAATACTAGTGACTCACCTGCTGAAGATGGTGTCGTAGATGCAAACTTCGAAGTCGTGGACGAAGAGGATTAATTCTGTATCAATTCCGATGATAGTTACTCAGTAATCAGACGGTGTAGAGTTCGCACATGAATTCCTGTTGCACCATGGCCAACCATTGCATTCGTATCCGCGCCCCATGCTGTACCTGCGATATCTAGGTGGGCCCAAGGGATCTGATCATTATCCTCATTGAAATCACGAGGTGGTACGAACTGTTTGAGGAAAGCTGCAGCCGTACAAGACCCACCCCAACGACTCTTGCCAAGATTACGGACATCCGCAATCTTCGACCCAGTCATCTCTTTCTCAAAGGCAGGCAATAGGGGCATCTTCCAAGCAATTTCATCCTCTGCATTGCCTGCCTTATGGATACGCTCTTGCAAGTCATCATTATTTGACCACAATCCTGTCGCTTCATGACCTAGAGCTACAACCACAGCTCCCGTTAATGTAGCAAGATCAACAACATATTCTGGATTAAGTTCACCCGACTTCCAAAGACCGTCGGCTAAGACGTTTCGTCCCTCTGCATCGGTATTGAGAACCTCAATCGTCTTACCCGAATAAGTCGGAATTACGTCCCCTGGTCGGTAAGCCTCTGCGCTTGGCATATTCTCTGCCAAACAAGCAATGCCGTGAACTCGACCTTTGTGACCTGACGCATAGAGCGCATGCATCAAACCGAATACAGTAGCTGCTCCATGCATGTCATATTTCATTTCGTCCATTGATGCTCCTGGCTTGAGCGAAATACCTCCTGTGTCGAAGGTAATTCCTTTTCCAACAATACAAGGTGCCTGTGCCTTCGGATCTACATTAGGATTGATTGTGAAAATTACCATACAAGGCTTTCTGGAACTTCCTTTACCGACATTAATCAATCCACCCATTCCTTCCTTTTGGAGACGTTCCCAATCGTAAACTTCGACCTTGACAGTGTTCTTACCCTTAGCCCAATTCTTAGCCCGCTCAGCATAGGACATAGGATAGAGATGGTTTGGCGGCTCATTACCAAGATCACGGGCAAGATGAACTCCTTCAACACGGGCAGCGACAGTCTTGACACCGGCCTGTAGATCGATTAGATAACGCTCAGAGGATTGAATGGTTAAATTCCAGTTACCTTTCTCTTCAGCTTCCTCACGGTCCTTTTTTCGATACTTCAGGAAGGCATAGTCACGAAGCATCATACCCTCGATGAACCACTTCATACCCTCTAAATTCCATCCTGTAGTGAAACGAACTGTGAGACTTATTCCATCCTTCTTTGACAGTCCTGCTATAGCTTTCGCACCTGCATCACGTGCAATTTTGTGAGTTAGGTTATCTGCTTCTCCCATTCCAATTAGAACAACACGACAATCATCGGACCAAATCGACAAGGTTGACCCAGCCTTTCCATCGAAACGCTGTCCAGAAAGAGCACTTTTCACATTCGATATCGCTGAACGTGTAAGACCATTCAACGAATTATGAGGGGGTTTTGATTTGGACTGCCAAAGAGGCAGCAACAATACATTTCCAGTAGCTTCGCGATCCGTGACCTTCCAGTCCATGAGGCTGAGGTTCTCTAAATCGGCTTACAAAACATCGCCTTCAAAATCAGAGGCTCGGCGATGGGCAGCAAAAGCAAATCCAGTAATTACGAGAAGTGCCGAAGGACCTGGAAGTAAACTTTCAGATTCCGCCTCAGAGATTGAGACGTATGAGGAATTCACAAGTTCACTCACAAACATCGAGGAATCGATAACTCTCTTCTGATAGTATAGAACGAAATCCCCCTCTTCATTCAAATTAAGGTTCGAAGCATCAAAAATCACCGTTGTTGAGTTGGTTGCGTTTACAGAGAAATTATTCTCAGATTGCCAAAGAATTTCTCCTTGCGGAGATTCGTATCGTAAAGATGCATTCAGTGTAGTCGCTTGACCGAGGTTATCCACGGAGAGTGTCAAACTCTTACCTGGCGTTACATCGAGAGAAATTACTGAGAGGCGAGCTCGCCAATACCACACATTTTCGATGAGATACCGCATCACATCCATCTCTTCTTCTAGCCGATCATTTAGTGATTCAAATGAACCTGGAACAAACTGTTCATCATCGGTCTCAAAGGTAAATGTAGGGAATCCCATAACACCATATCCATAATCTCGACTTGTTCCACAATTGGGGTATAGACCTTGATTTGCATTTTGAATTGGTATATCTGAGATGTTTGCATGGACATCGTCGCGAATCTGGTGAAATAATTCCCAATCCGATGGCTGTTCAGGCCATTTACCCCATGGATAAAGCATGATCCAAACTCCAGTATGCATAGTCACATACAGGTCAGCATCCGAAACTTCCGTATTCATGTAAATCGAATTTGCAAGGGTTTCAGATTCACTAAATGCACTCGTACCAGGTTGTGTAGTGGGACAAGTGTTCCAATAATGATCATAATTTCGATTAAGATCGACCTGATTGATATTCCAACGCGTATCAAAGTCGTTTCCATCAGGATTGAGCATTATGAGAACATGAATTTCTGAATTCTGAAGAACACGAATTGCTTCCTCATTTCCATCATTCCAACCATTGATGTACCATTTTGCGGACAACCATGCTAGAGCTGTTCCAAGGTATTCGTTACCATGATGTCCTCCATCGATGTAGATGACTTCTTTCGGACTTCCATCTGCTTTGGTTTCCATAGACCAATCAGATAATCGAACCACCCAGAGCGTTTTTCCAAGCTCAGAGTTACCAACATCGACCAAATCGACAATATCGGGATTATCATCTGCCCAATTATTGACTTCAATTGTCATAGCGGCCCAAGTCATGTGAACGTGATTATCAATTGGCTCTCCAGGCCATTCTTGTTCTGCGGCAACGATTACTGGAGCAGTAATGATGAACGCGAGAAACACTGCAAACCCGCGCATCACACCGTAGGTATCGTGATGTAGATTTGAGATTATGCATCAATCAATAATTAAACAATCCATCAAGATTCTAAGAGACAGGTAAGAATCAGTGGTAAGACAATAGTTGCGTCTGACTCGATTACAAATCTGGGGGTATCGATACCGATCTTACCCCATGTAACCTTCTCGTTAGGTGGAGCTCCAGAATAGCCTCCGTATGATGTAGATGATTCAGAGATTTGACCATACCAGGACCAGAGTGGTACTTTTGCACCAAGATCTTGATTCAACATCGGGACGACGCAAATTGGAAAATCTCCTGCAATACCACCCCCTACCTGCAAAAATCCTACAGGTTTAGTTTGAGAACGATACCAATTTGCAAAACCAACCATGTAATCAATGCCTGTACGTACCATTTCAACAGACAAATCACCACGGATACAAGCCGCAGCGAACAGGTTGCCGAGGGTGGAATCTTCCCACCCAGGAACAAGAAGAGGGATGTTCATCTCTTTCGCTGCAATAAGCCAAGATGACTTAGCACGAGGGCCGAGATCTATACGATCCAACAACGCATAGAGATGCTCATGTGGAAATCTTGGTTCTTCTTTCCAAACATCAAGCATCATCGATTCTACCCGACGAATCGCCTCCTCCTCAGGGATACAGACATCTGTCACACGGTTCATTCCACGTTCGAATAGATGGTGATCCTGCTCCAAGCTCTGACCTCTCCAATCCTCTACTGTCTCGTAATTATCTCCAGCGATAAGAAGGAAGAGATCTTCCTCAAGATTGGCTCCTGTGCATGAAATAGCATGGACTTTTCCTGCTCGTATTGCAGGAGCGAGTGAATGACCAATCTGAGCAGTGGACAACGCTCCAGCTAGTGTAAGAACAAGTCGACCGCCCGAATTCAAAAATCCGACCAGAGAACTGGTACAGCGAGTAAGCTCTCCTGCGTTGAAGTGACGGTAATGTGACTCCATGAACGAGCGGATGTCCATGTCTATGCCTCAGGAAGATTCGATGCTGTAATGGTGGAGGAAACGGGCAGTACGGTTTCTATTCACAACTTGAAGAGTCGGAATTTCCGCAAGAAGTGATTGCAGAAGGTAATCAATAATATTCTCTGGTTTTGTCTTTCCACAAGTGAAGGCATCAATTGCTAACAAACCACGATCTGAATAGCAGTGAGCAGTAATATGACTCTCATCGATAAGGACAACAGCGGCAAAACCAGGAGGGCTGACAGAACCATCGAACGGGACAACGTGAGCATGAACTTCACGAGCATGACTGTTTCGCACAGCCTCACGCATTAATTCGAGAATCCAACTATGATCATCTGTAGTCGGGGGTATGTATCCCACACAATCAAGATGTACATGGAAGCCACGAGGGATTAGGCCCTTGCCATCCGATGTTGCCGACATGGGTCTCATCGATTCCATTCTCGTATTTCATCGAATCCGTGTCGAAAGATGGCCTCCTATGAGGCGAGTCGCTATGAGAGCTGCCGTGAATGGTGTTAGAACACCGGTTGAATCAGGGACTATCTCAACCACATCGGCTCCGAGAACATTGGCATCTGCCGCCTCGAAAAGCGCAGCCATAGCCTCTTCAAGATGCCACCAAGACAATCCTCCAGGTACAGGAGTTCCAGTTGAAGGAACCAGAGATGCATCTAAGGCATCAATGTCTACTGTAACCCAAACAGGGCCATGAATCGAACGAAGAGAATCTAGAAGATTCATCCAATTGGACTTACTTGAAGAGATAGAAAGTAAGCTCGATGCTAGATGTGTCTCTATTCGCTCATCTGACTCTGAAAGAGATGCCTCCTCACTTGACCAAGCACGTACTCCAATCTGAATGATTCGACCGACTCCTTCGTCCAAGGACCTACGCGCTGCACAGGCATGACTCCAAACTTCACCGTCGAGATTGTCTCTGAGGTCTGCATGAGCATCAAACTGAACGATTGTTAAATTGGAAAGAGAACCTTCCAAAGCGGGATGAGAGATAATTGCCTTCATTTGTATTGGAAGAAGCCCATGTTCTCCCCCTAGAATCAAAGGGAATACGTCATTATTAGTCAGCCATGGACGAAGATAATCCTCAATCTCTGCAAGTTGCTCGATGAGCGTTCCTGATTCGGATGACCAAGGAGCCAATGTTTGGAAACATCTTCCAGCAGGAAGATCTTGAGATAATCGTGAATCAAACACCTCAACCTGAGTTGACGCTGCAATAGTTGCCATTGGTCCATCGGCGGTTCCTTGGCCATAGGATGTTGTGAGTTCATACGGGATTGGAAGAATCACCACATCAGGATCGCCTTGATATTCATCGAGACCGAGGAATGTTGGACGTTTCTCCATAGCCTTTGGGGTAAGCACTCAGAGAAGAACATGGCGTTCAACTTAGTCCCATTAGTGATTCAAAGGCCTAAATTTAGTGATTGGTTAAATAGTGCGGCCTCCAATAATACAGTGCTGCGGAGGGATTGGAATCGGTGGAATGACATTGAAAACGCTTACCGATGCAATTCGAAATCGGGTTGACGAAGAGATGGAGGAGAACGTTGCAGAGAGTATTGCTGAACATGCTCTTGGCTTCTTTGGATTCTCTAATCGGATCATCGACAACGCACTAGAACCGACAGACCGCAACTTGTTCTACCAACTTCAGGACTACGAACTCCTCACCACGGAATCTGAGGAAACCACGCTATGGGATGGCCGTGAATGGAGAATTCATTATTGGAAATTCAAGCCAAAGCGAGTGAGTGAGATTGCTCATCGCACTACAGTTGAGGAAGAGATTGACCCATATGCTGGCCTCTACGATGAGGTGCCTACTGACATTTGGAGAGAGCAAGCTGGATTCGAACATGATGACAACGAACCACTCTTCTAATCGTTATCTCGTCCATCATCAGGCTCATACCCCCAATGGATTGAATACGGACCGGAGAGTAATCCGAACCATGCGCCGAAGTATTGCGCTTCTCATGGTCGGAATCCTAGCGATGGGTTTGACGCCGCAAACTCTACTCTCTGCTGAGGATGCAGATACTGATGACCCCTGCGATATCTTCGTTGATTGGAGCGATGGTGTTTCTTTCGAACACGCTTATCGAGTTGTATTTGATGATCTCGCTACTCTCGATCTACAATGGATCGAAATAGATTGGTCTCACGAAAATTCAACGAATATTATTCACCAAGATAATTCCACAATTGACCTGAATCTAAGTGAGCATCGTATCGTTCTACCCACAGACATCAATCTATCCGAGACAATCCAGATTGAGGTGATTGGAGCAGATTCTAACTTGACACCACTAGAACAGCGGATTACATTGTGTACAAGGTCTGTAGAAGTCACTTACTGGAACCAACCTACCGCGAATCATGAAATCACGCGGGCAACATCCTGGAGCCTTGAACAGAGTGGAATAGAAAATGAGGAATATTATCTCGATTTTATCGGCCAAGGCTGGCAACAACGTAATGGTAGCCTATTGACGTCTAATGAGCTAGGGTCCGGGAATATCAGTATCATTACCGACGATGGTGAGACGCGGACTGAAACTGAGCTTGAACTTAGTCGTGTCTGGTTAAACGAGACTATGACGGATACTGTACTCAACGAGCAGACTTTTGAAATGTATGGTAATGGCTCAACAACCTTCATTCTCATTGATGATGTTGGTTCAGAAACCGTTGCACACATCGATGTAAGGGATTCCTATATCGTACGGACTATTGCAAACGGAATCCCATCAGAGACTGTTCGAATTGAGGGCAGTGGAGACTTGAACTCAAACGGGAATAACGATGAAGAATCAATCAATATTACAGGAGAAGTGGCAGTATTCCTCTTTGAACTTGAAACTGTAGATGGACAGGTTATTGACTCAAATTATCGACTCGAGGCTTTCGCTGAAATGCTCCTTATCGATGGTAATGATCAATTCCAAATCGACCTAGATGAATTCATACTCGTAGACCGTTGGGAAGATGGAGAACAAGTGGAACAACTCTCAAGAATCAAAGGAGATGGTAGTTTTGATTTTGCGGAATCCGAAGATGGAGCGACGATTGTTGTTAACGGCACAGTTCCTGTGTTCTGGCTTGAATCACAAAACGGTTTGACAACTGTAAACACAATCCACATGGATGGAGATATTAGCGGAGATATTGACGGACAAATAGGGCTAATCATCGAGATTGTTGAACAAGGCTCTCAACAGAATGCAACTGGTGAAACCTTCGATGTGAATGTGATTCGAAGCGAATCGTGGTTGAACATCACTCAAGTGACAGGTATTGGATCGAATCTAGATATTGAGGCTGAACACAATCTTACATTTGATTATCAAGTTCCTGAGGAACACTGGCGAAATAGAACGGTACGATACAGGTATGTCGAGGACGGAGGACAAGTCAACGATGAATATCCAGAACGTAGCCCAATCCCTCAAGACACTCCCAAACCTTCCAACGATTCCATTCTAGGAAGTGTCAACATAAGTCGTGAACTTGGATACGCCCCCACAACATTAGTACCTGGAGACATATTGACTCTAGATTCAGGAGATACCTTGGTGTTACATGTAGAAGCAATGTCTTTCTCAACAGTAAACCTCGATGGACACTCCCTTCCGATAACAATCTGGAATGGATTCTTCGAAGAGGGTGGCTCTGCTACTGGGAGTGTCATCAACGAAGGTATCCTAGCTGGACTCATCGCTAATGTGACGAGACAAGTCGAAATCCAACTGGACGAGGGGAATCTCACATTCACAGAGACTCAAGCACTTGAGCGAATTCTCTCACCGTCGATAGTTACTGAAGCAGAAAATACTCCACCAACTTTAGAAGAAATTCGCTTTCAAGAAGGTAGTATAAACGCTGAAGGTGGGGAAGCCCATATCGAAGTCATTGTATCTGATCCTGATTGGAACGTGAAATCTGTCCAAGTTGATTTGTCTGAAATTGGCCTCGGAACCGTGGTATTGAATGATGTCGGGTCGGGTGGAGATGATACTGTTCATGATGACATTTGGACAGCACGCATCCATCATCTTGGGATACAACATGGTGAATTCGATCTGAATGTGACTATCTCAGATGGATGGTCCACAATAATCGACAAAGATACTGTCACGATTGACAATTTGGCTCCACGTCTGAAAAGCGTGGACTATGAACCACAAGTCGTCCGAAGAGGCGATTCCATGGATGTCACAATCGAAGTAGAAGATCTACATGGTGTCATCTCTGCATCGATTGATTTGCAAAGTTCAGGCGGAGATTTGACTAATCTAGTACAAGATACAGATGGAAAATGGTCAGGTTCAATCGTCGTTCCATCCGGTATGTCTCCTGGACTCAACAGATTGACGTTTACTCTCGTTGATGAAGAAGGAGCGATACGGATTACGGATTTCATTACTGGATTTTCAGGTAACAGCGAAACAGCCCCACAGTTCACTATTCTTAATGAAGGGCCAATTCTCTCTGACCTCATAATCTTACGAGGTATCGAAGCTGTAGACGTCCTTCTCGTTCCCGATGTCGGCGAGGACTCAGTTGAACACACTATATCCATCCACGTTACAGATCCTGATGGTATTTCGGCTGTCCAAGCACGACTCGGCACCCTAGCTGCAATCGGAGAGGGTAACGACTGGACCCGTCTAGTCGACGATGGAACCAACGGTGATTTAGTGGCCGGTGATGGGAATTATACTGTCACTGTGATGACACGTTCGACGATGCCGACTGGAACGATGGACATCGAAATTCGAGGAATAGATAACTTCCTTGAACCTACATCTGGTGATGATCGAATCTTCACGGTTACGCTATCTGAAACAGATTCAGAAATGGTAGGTGGATGGACTGTTCAAACCGGTATCCTCGTTATGATTGCAGTAATTGCTCTCCTTACAATTGGAGCCGTGGGAGTCTTCGTAAGCCTCCGGGGTGCTGAATTCGGCGACGAGTCACAATGAATTTCTCAATGAATTCTGAATTCAAAATCAATTTGGAATGCGAGTGCCGGGATTTGAACCCGGGTTCCGACGTTGGCAACGTCGGGTGATAACCACTACACTACACTCGCGGCATATTTTCGAAACGTATTGTATTCTTCTAACCATCGGTTAACTGGAGTTGAGAAGAGAACCATCAGAATGTGCTGTGAACGATTCGATCTCTTATGGAGTCGCGGGTCTCTCTGAACACCTCAATACTCTGACCGTATGGGTCATCTAATTCCCAATCTTCATCGATTTTCATCGCCGGACAAGAAACACCGCATCCCATTGATATGACTGCATCCCAATCGTCAGCGGAAAAATTGTCCACAGATTTCGGTTGTTGATTAGAGATATCGATACCTATCTCCGCACATACTAACACCGCATTAGGGCTCACTTCCGTTGCTGGATGAGTTCCTGCAGATGCTGCTTCGTGCCCTAAGCTTCGTGCGATACCTTCAGCCATCTGACTCCTACATGAGTTCCCAACACATACGAACAAAAGACGCATGATTGGTGTTCTATCCGACCAGATATGAATCATTCCAATATACTATATTGCGATAGCACAGGTATTCAAGTAAGGCAATTACGTCGCTGAAACATGGCAGATGCACCATTGTCTACTCATAATCCATCTAAGGATGAAGGAGCCAACGATACGCAGGAGAATCCTGAGCAGAAAGCACAGATGGAACAGGCATACCAGCAAATGCGCAGGAAAATGCGTATGACACAACTAGCTGAGGGTGTCCGTCACAAATTCATGGTCCTTTCAGGAAAGGGAGGTGTTGGCAAATCTACAGTTGCTACGGGGCTTGCTCTTGCGCTTGCTCGAATGGGGCTGAAGGTTGGTCTTCTAGACATAGATATCACTGGCCCGAATGTTCCGAAAATGCTCGGCTTAGAAGGTACGCAACTTCATGTCGAAGAGGGGCAGATACATCCGGCAATTGGACCTCATGGTGTTAAGGTCATATCGATGGCTTTCCTCCTTGAGGATCCAGATAAACCAGTAATCTGGAGAGGGCCAATCAAACTCGGGGCAATTCAACAATTTATTGGAGATGTAGCATGGGGTGAACTTGACCATCTGATTATTGACTTCCCTCCTGGAACCAGTGATGAACCATTGACTGTGACCCAATCCTTACCAAATATGGATGGAGTAGTGATTGTAACTACTCCTCAAGATGTTGCTCTACTTGATTCTAGGAAGAGCATTAACTTCGCGAAAACAATCAATCTTCCCGTACTAGGTGTCGTTGAAAATATGCGAGGTTATTCACTTTCTGGGACGGCAAAAGATAGTGATGGCAAACCACTCGGAAAAGTGAACATCGATGTGACGGGCCCATCTGGACAGATAATCGAAACTATGACCGATAACAACGGAGAATGGACCGTGAACCTTGATCTATTCAAATCAGGTGGAGGAGAAGAAGCAGCAAACGAAATGGATGTGCCTTTCCTCGGAGCTCTACCATTCGATCCTGGATTCGTCCGAGGGGGCGATGATGGAGTACATCGAATTATATCGGAACCAGATGGACAGGCCGCCGTCGCATTCGAGACGATTGTTACCCGTCTAATCGATGCGCTTGAATCCGACGATGATGAAGGCGTGACCATCATTTGAGTAAATTATGAATCAATATACCCATTCTGTTCAATAAGAAGTAATGATGCCCCATGTCCATGAGCGCAATTAACAAGGATACGGTTGCTACCGTGCATTACACTGGGACGCTCCCAGATGGAGAGGTTTTCGACAGTAGTCGAGATGGGGAACCAATGGCTTTTCTTGTCGGACATCGTAGAATGATTCCAGGGTTTGAAGAGGAGTTGATAGGTGCTACAGCTGGTGAAACTCGTGAATTCACGTTACCACCAGAAAGGGCCTATGGAGAACGTGATGATAGTCTGATATTGAAAGTCGGGCGAGATCAGTTTCCACCGGATGTAGATCTCAAACCTGGACTCATGATGATGACCCAAACTGATCAAGGTCCAATGCCCTTGACAATCTCTGAAATCAACGGAGATGAGGTTACAATTGATTTCAACCACCAAATGGCTGGTAAGACACTTACCTTCAACGTTGAAATCATGGACGTACGAGAAGCAACCTCCCAAGAATTGCCAAATCAATGCGAACCAGGCTGCGGATGCGACTAAATTTTGAGAAGTGCAGGGAGCAGGATTCGAACCTGCGAAGCATTCTGCAGCGGATCTTGAGCCCGCCCCCTTTGACCACTCGGGTACCCCTGCGCATACATCGTTCAAACGGCATCACGCTTGAGGGTTGCGAAGTTATTCCTCACTTTCATCATCAGGGAACCGGTCGGGAGGAGAAGGCCAAGATTTAGGTCGAGCAGGGGGGGTTTCAGGTAGTGGAATGTCATCCTCATCATCATCCCAATCCTCTGCAGCAGGATTTCTTTGTACAATTATGCCAATAAGGAATCCAAATCCTGTGAATACTATCACTAGTAATCCAATTGAGTTGAGATCACCTTCAACAACAGAATCGAGGAATCCTCGTTGTGCATCTGGATCTATGACCTCTATAGCAGGAAGGACCGTCCCATTCTCGATGTCACCATCGAGAACGGCAAGAAGTAGCATTTGACCAACCGCCCACGTCTCTACCTCGAAAGACTCTCTAACAGAACCACCCGGCATCAGTTGAATTGTGGTTCGATTCTGTTCTATCCATCGTTCAATTGGGCCATCCTGTCTCCAAGCCAAAAGGGATACTTCCACACTCCCACCTTGATTTCCAGTATCACGAATCCAAAGATCGACATCTACAAAACGATTGAGATGAGCTGGTTGTGGATCAACAGATATAGGTTCAATCCTGGGTTCAAACCATACCACTCTTAGAACCGGTGCTCGTGGTTCATACTGACTCCCTAGACCCTCTACAGGATTTCCAGCAAGGTCAGTGAACGTCAACCAGACAACTAACTGGTCCCCATCTTCTAGATCCTTGGGATTAATTGTAGAAATATCAACGGATTCAGATACTCCATAGACAAGACCTTGTTGCTGGACTGGACCTATCGATTCATAGCCCACAGAACCTGGTAAATCAACTCCAAATCGCCTGAAAGTCCAGTGGAGGTCGATCTCCTTTTCAGCAACTCCCCCTTCATCAAGAATCGAGAAAGAAACCTGTTGTGTCTCAAGACTGTTTGTCTGAACAGCAGCTAAACTAGTCTGTAAGAATTCAATCCGAGGAGCTGTGCGATCAACGACCACATCGATATCACGACTCCCCCATGCAATCTGTCCAGTAGAATCTAAACGAACACGTAAAACACCGTCTGAATCAATCTCCATTTGGGGAAGAACGACGACGAATTCAACAATACCATTCTCATCAACGGTACCATTTACAATTACTCCGGGAGTTGTCTCAAGGTTGTCATCGAAATGTGGATCTACCGAGACCTCGCGCCCCACTGGTGGAGCCGAAAGTGGTACTCCGTTTCGCTCGTGAACTATCTGAAGACGACATAGAATGGCATCGCCATCCCATGCATGAATCACACCAGAATCGATACGCCCAAATGGAGCCGTTAAATCTTGAACTTCGATTACTTGCCATGATGTTCGATGATCTAAACTCCAAGTAAGATCTGCAAGTGTTAACAGATCAAGATCTAAAGTTCGTTCATCCTCAATTACAGTGATACTAGGCACATGACTGGATAGAGTCCATTCAAACGGAGCTGTTTCTCCTATGGCAAAACTTAGATTCAACAAGCCACGATTCTCTGAAATACCAATTGGAATAAACTCACTACCCATTGGGATAAGTGAACTTCCTGTAGGTGCAAACAACTCACCAAGGAGGGGGCGATACAATAGATGTCCAACTTCTTCACCTTCTCCTGATAACCACAAATGTATCTCATCAATAGATGTGAAACCATTCTCATCTTCCACTACAATGCTTACTGTATGTGTAGATGCATACAACAGAGAACCATCGATATGATCCATAGAAATCTCATTGCGTTCAATACGAGTAGGGCGTTCTTCAGCGAGTGAAAAACTAGCAAGATCTGCATGCAATCCAGGGCCTCCTCCACCAATGAATGTGCGGCCAGAGGCATCTACTCCAGTCAAATAAATGGATACAATTGCTCCATCATTTCCCATGGAAATATCGAGAAGACCGAGATCGATACTTCCGATTTCATGAGCATTGAATGGCACGGCGATAGGACGAGAATTATATTCATCAGGCTGAGGGATTCCATCTCCATTTAGATCATTAGTATTCTCAATCCAAGAATGAATTTGGATTGTTCGGGAAAGGGATTCTACCTCGTCAACCTCGACACTCATCACTAAAGGACGTGTCAAGGACCAGATATCTTGGTCAAGTGGGCGTTGAATACCACTAATGTCAGCGAGTAGGCGTCCAATTATGGGTGCACCACGATCTATTCTGAACTGACCCGGACGATCAATTAATGTGTTATCCAAGGCTTGGTTTCGGTTCTCCTGAGCGGGACCTATTCTAATCAAACGAGCAGTAATGTTCCAAACAGATTCAGAAGATTCGACTTCAACATCAGGAATAGCAATAGTCGCTGACCATGAACCATCAGTCGCGACTGACCCAGCTGGGAATGACCAATTATGGCTCTCCGTCTCAATCATTACAGCTACCGCAGCAGAAGATTGAGGGATATCTCCAACAATACCCTCGAATCTAACCTGCCCACTAACCTCTAGTGATGAGAGAGGGCTGAGATGAAGCGGATATCCGTAAACACCAGAATCCATCAGACTACGATCAAGCGAGTCGACAACTGTGAAACCTACTATTTCCATATCGTTCTCAATTCCATTCAGTCCACCAACACCTATAGTCGACACATCCGGCCCCCAAGTCCGATTCAATGAATCGAATGCCTTCGCATGAATCTTGACCCACTCCGCATCATCAAGGCTCCAATCCATTGTCAGAGGCCAAGTAATACGGTAACTGAAAGGTCGATGCTCCACCGAGGGAGAACCAATAATGAATCCTGAAGATTCAATCGTCTGTACAGAATCTGGAACTAACGGATTGAGAATAAATGAAGGACGAGGAGAAATTTCACTAATATCCAATTGTAAATGTATTCGTTCAATTTCGTCTACATCGAAAAGGTGGTGATGTTCAGTCACGATATCAAAAGCAATACCTGGGACGATTGTGGTAGGATGAAGGAGGATTTCATCGGTCATGAGAGGACTTTGGATTACGTGACCATCGAGAATCAAACCGCCGCCACCTTCCTGTTTGACTTGAACTGGAATGGGCAACTTCGAGGTAATATTCAACCCTGCAAATGCGGCATCAGAAATTTCGTTAAGTCGATAATTCTCTATTGAAGGACCAAGATTGGAAATGTTTGAGATTATGTGTTGATCAACGCTAAGTAGAGTTACCGAACCTGTAAATTGCTTATCTGCAGAGACTTGGAAAACCACATCTCGAAGAGGCATTTGGTGAGAAGGTCCGAGTACCAACTGTCCAATAGAAAGGGATTGACCCTGGCGAAGTTCAGCACCAGTCATGCCAATCATTGAGAAATCACCTTCCGACATTGTCCTCGTCCAAGATCTCTGACCAAGATTGATTGTTACCGTAACATCAGTACCGGTATGAGCACGCAACATCATCGTAGCAGAGCGCCAATCAGCATCATCGACTAAGCTCATCTGAATTGACCCATTTATCGAAGATGAATTTGATTCCAGACTGAGTCCCTGTGTTAATCCATATGGGAGAGAATTGCCTGAACTATCGTCGGGCCAAGACCACTCAACAAAGTCATCGGAGAGGATATCAATCTCTGGACCGAAAGAAGGAGTCGTGAGATGAGGATGGATGCTCAAGACCTCTAAATCAGATCCTGGTTGAAAATCTAACACAAATGCAAGGGTAGTAACTGGCCTGAAGAGAGATATTGTACCATTGTTAATCATCGAAGAATGCACGGAAATACCATCTGCAAATACTTCTATCATGACTCCTGCTGAGATCGATTCGAGGTAGAAAGATTCGATTCGTCGCTCAGAAATGATAGTTGGCCCATCAACACGATGTGTCATAAAAGTCGGATTCTCAATCCTCCCCTCTACCTCATGTACAATCAAAGGAGAAGTTATGTCCCATCCTGTCGAAGAGGCAGCCTGACCAGAAAGAAAACGACTCCCGTTTATGGTCACCTGTTGAATACGAGGTGTTCTATGCTCATCCATTGTTTCCATTTCGATTCGAATATGGATACCTAAACTCGAATCGAAGGAAGTTAAACCATAGAGATCAGCGAGATGAACTGGAAGAGAACGATTCTCCATTCCAAGAATTGGAAATCCCTGTGAATCAAGTATAGTTGCCTTGACAGCTGTTCTATTCGGCACACTTCCCTGAACATCAACTGACCCCCAACCTAAGGAATCCGGAGCTTGTATCAATGGTGATGTCCACGTACCCTTCTCACGAAATACATCTACTGTGATACCTACGTTATCTACATACCATCCACTAGATTCAAAATAAGTATCAGAAAAAAATGAGAAACGAAGCATCACACTCTGACCTGCTAAATAACTCATATCTGCCGTTTTGGTAACGAAACTGGTGTTAGTTCCACAACCACCACCTTTCACGCGAGAGCCGTCCCAAGCCATCTGTCCATAAAACGGACTGAGGGTATTGTTGTAATGCATTGAATCATACCAATCCACAATATGGGACCCAAAATGAGACCAAGAATGACCGTGATCTGTTGAGATGTAAAGTGCGCCACCATCCCAACCACTCTCAGCGCAGATGAAGTGATCGAATCGTAGAGTTGCTCGACTCCCGTAAGGAATAGGAATAGATGGTGACTCTAAATGGGAATACGAATTCTGTCGATAAGCTGCATTCAATAGAGTTCCAGCTCCATTACCCCCTCCTGGAAAGGAAGAAGGGTCTGGACCAGTGTTATTCAGTTCACCAAATGACCACCCATAACCAGCCTCAGTCACAATATTCCAATCCATAGGTAACAAACTTGCATCCTCAAAGGACTGTGTCTCAGACCAAGGCCCATTCATACCTTGATTTGAGATATGGCGCCACTGGTTTACCTTACCCAGGATTACAGCAGAGTGATTTGCAGTTGATGTGTCATTGAATCTCCATACAGCGTGTTCAATTTCCGTCTGACCAGAAATCTCGATAATTCGAACATCATCCAACATGAGGCCTTCTGGAGGATCGATTGTCAAGCCACCAAAACCAGTGCCTCCAGTCGGGTCAGATTGGAACCGGAATCGCAACGAGACCGATGTGTTATATCCATTTGGAATCGCATGCTGAAGAGAAACCCAACCGTTTGAATCATCAATAATCGTAGTTCCATTCACATAGACACCATGCCCGGGAAGGCCAATCAATGGGGTGATACCTGTCCAATTGATTCCATCCGTACTCATCTCGACATGCCAGTTGTCGTAAATGTCCCCCTCCATGTCAAAATCTGCAGCATACTGGAGAACCATGGGTCCAGTAACGGAAGAAAGATTTGCTTCCATAACTAAAGCAGCATTTGCATCGGCAGCATATTCTCCATTCAAGTTACCATGAAACCAAGCACCAGGAGCGTAACCATCGTTACTCACATGAAGTCGGTCAACGAACCATCCAGGTCGATCAATAGACTGAGTAATCGGCGTCCATACTACAAGACGAAAACGGAACGTGCTCGCATTGACAATATGCGGATGTTCGTCTAGAACGAAAGAAGAACGAACCCAGCCACTCGCATTGACTGAAGCCCATGCAGAGAATCCAGAACCATTTGCCCCATTTGGAATCGGGGCAGTAGTAGATATTGTATTCCCATAACCTTGCTCTGGTTCAATCCAAGACCAATTTAAACCTCCATCAAAGGAAACCTCTACCCAAGCTCCTGCTCCATTACCAGCATCATCTGAATCAGTCCAGAGGTGAAACCAGTGATCCATTGTAAAGGTCAGATTCTCCACATGAGGTGGGACCGCCCAATCTGGACCAGTTAACCACGAATGCGTACCTGGAGCGAGACTGAGATCAGGTTGAGTCATAGCAACAAAATTACCGTCTGACGCGAATCTAGGTGCATGACCACCACCATTGGTTCGGGCAGTCATTGACTGTCCTACAGAATTGTTGATGTTGACTACGGTGCCATTTAGAGAAGATACATCTGTAATCTCCCAAATACTGGTCGTCCCCCCAGGAACCCAACCCTCAAATCGACGATGAAGATTCTCAAAGTCGTGAATTCGACCGTGATTAGCAGCATTCGACAAACTTAGATCTCCATTGAACAATGAGGATGATGCATTATGATGCAAACCATGTGAGAAATTTTTGCCAGGAATATCACTTTCCCAACCAGAAGAAGTGAAAATATCGCTTCCATCCGAATCTATCGTAACCCAAGCATCGGTTACTGTTCCATTGGTTTCAATGTTAAATCCCTCAACAGTTGCTACGTCCAAAATCATACTTCCAGGACCAGTCCAAGGGACATCATCTGCAGAGACAATTGATGCCATTGGCCCAAGGCTCATAATCACCATTAGAGCCACGAGAGAGAGCGCAGTTGCCTTCCCACGTGTGGGGTCCATGGTAGGCTAGCCATCCACGGTCGTTTCAATCGTCCGGCCCTGCGTCCTCCTGGATAAAGAACGAATGGTTCATGAGTCGGCCGGTTTGAATGGAAATGGATGGCGGTCACTAGTTCTGACACCGGGGCCGTTTCCCCGTTGAGTGAACAGGCCGCTCAAGAGATTGAATCGAGGCTTATTAGTCTCCAACGCTCACAAGCGGACAAAGAACTACCTCTACCTCTTCCGAACACTAAATTTTGGGGATTAGTGACTCAACTTACTCAGAAAATCGAGATTGAAATGGACGAAGCGCGTAGAAAAGAAGGCTGGAACACTAAGACAGACTTACTCCGAAAACGAATGCGCACTATCCGCTGGGCTATCGGTTCACTAACTCAACATCGTTTGAATGGATTTGCTCGACTAGCAACAATGCGAACATTACTCCAGAGAGAAGGAAACGCTCCTGAACCAAACTGGGAGCAACATGGACCTGCAGAGCGGGCATTCTACGAAAGTGTCTGCCGTTCCATCGAAATTTTCCAGAAGGACATCGATTGGGACACCTTACAAAATGGAATCACTACACCAATTATTGAAATTCCCGATTCTGGTGTCGCTCCATTGACCGATTTCATCCAAAAAGATTTGAATAAAAAAATCGTTCCAATCGAATCCTATCAAGAAGATCTAGCTCCACCTCCTGAATTCCATATTGACGAAGCCTGGGAGGATGACAATGATTCACAAACTTCCTCAGTCCCTGATGGGTTTCGTCGAATTCGAATGTTACAAGATTTACCTGAACCAATACTCGGACCCGATGACAAACCTGTTGATCTCTCAATCGGAGATGTCCACGTATGTCCAAACCTGTTAGCAGATGCGCTAATTGGTGGAGGAATGGCAGAACCAGCCGATTTGTAATCCTAATCAGTTAACCTGACGAAGATTGATTTCAATAGTAACAGAATCAGGGATTGGAATCTTAATTATCTCGCGAATAGCATTCTCATCCTTTGAAGAGTTCGTGACGAGTTCAATTAGTCGACGATGAATGCGCATCTCCCAATGATCATAGGTCTCAGAACCCTCTCCATCCGGAGACTTTCTGCAAGGAACTGTGAGTCGACGTGTCGGAAGAGGAATTGGGCCTCTCATCGTAACGCCCGTTCGATCACTAATTTCCTTGACGACTTCTGCAACTCGATCAACCGCAGTGTGATCTTCACCGGTCAATTTTATCGCAGTGATAATTGGCATAGGAATCCGACTCCGAACTCCTCATCGACCAATCATTCACTTCTTCTCGATCTTCATGCAGACGCCAGCAGCGACGGTCTTACCCATGTCACGAATTGCGAAGCGAGCAAGTTCAGGGAATGCACCCATCTCTTCGATAGCCATTGGCTTTGTCGGAGCGAAGCGGATAAGAGCAGCATCACCTGACTTGAGGAAAGCTGGGTTCTTCTCCTTGGTCTTAGCATTTTCAAGAAGTTCAGCGAAGCGAACTGCAACCTGAGCAGTGTGTGCGTGGAATACAGGAGTGTAGCCAGCACCAATTGCCTTAGGGATGTCCATGAGCTGAATCTGTCCGACGAAGGTCTCGTCATGGCGGACGAAGGTTGGCTCACTGTCTGCGTATCCAGCAACGTCACCACGGCGGATGTCAGTTGCTGCAAGACCACGAACGTTGAAACCGACGTTATCACCAGGCTCTGCCTTTGCAACTTGTGTGTGGTGCATCTCTATCGACTTGACCTCAGCGGACTTCTGAGACGGATTGAATACGACATTCTTGCCAACATTCAGAATACCGGTCTCGATCTTACCAACAGGCACAGTACCGATTCCACTAATCTTGTATACGTCCTGAATCGGAAGACGAAGTGGCTTATCGACAGGCTTAGATGGCTGCTGCACCGCATCGATTGCTTCGAAGATGGTCTTGACATCCTTGCCGTTGAAGGTAGTTCCCTTCCACCAGCCCATATTGTCTGAGACGTTGTAGAGATTCTCTCCATTGAATGAAGAACAAGGAATCTTTGGAACATCTGCAGGGTTGAAGCCAGCCATCTTGAGTAGGCCATCAACTTCTTCGCAAACCTGCTTGTACTTGTCTTCAGAATAATCAACACCACTGATATCCATCTTGTTTACGTTGACAATGAGTTGCTTAACGCCGAGAACGCGAGCAAGGAAAGCGTGTTCCTTTGTCTGTGCGTTAACACCGTCATTTGCAGCACACAGGAGGACTGCAGCGTCCGCCTGACTGGTTCCAGTAATCATATTCTTGACGAAGTCACGGTGACCAGGTGCGTCAATGATAGTGTAGTACCAATTAGGTGTGAAAAATTCTTTGTGAGCGACGTCGATCGTGATTCCACGCTCGCGCTCTTCCTTCAGTCCGTCCATGACGTAAGCAAGACCGAAACCAGCCTTTCCAGACTCAGCTGCGAGTTTCTCATTCTTGTCAATAACGTGTTGCTCGATATGGCCGCTGTCGAGGAGAAGACGACCGACGGTCGTGGACTTCCCATGGTCAACGTGACCAATGAATACGATGTTCAGGTGCGGCTTGTTCTTGTCTTCCCATTGCGATCCCATGTGGTTCACTCCTGTGTTAAGCAACGCGGCGAGCGTGGGGGCGTATATCAAGCCTGTCATCGAAGATGCGTCTTGTAATCATCTGAAATGAGGTTATTATTGGCGCCGGATCACTTGTAAATGAGTTCAATTGCAAAGTCTATGACCTCCGCATTGTGCGACTTCATGTTCTTTACTTCAACACTGTATTCTCCATCGAGGTGTTCCTCAAAATCGCCTCCTGTTAATTGAAGCCAAAGACAGCGATTCTCAGCAGTATCACAATTATCTCCGTAGGTCATTTGTTCATCAGAAACTGCGGTCGTATCTCTAACTTCGACTCCAGTCTCATTTTTTACAAATATATCAAAGCGATTATGACATTGTTCTCCTCCACAACCAAGTGGCCAATCCTCCTCTGAATCTTCAATGGGATATGTAATTTTTAATTTCACATATCTAATCGTATTCTTAGTCTCGTCATCA
Organism: Methanobacteriota archaeon; assembly: GCA_002712285.1. Lineage (GTDB taxonomy): Archaea > Thermoplasmatota > Poseidoniia > Poseidoniales > Thalassarchaeaceae > MGIIb-N2. The sequence continues at coordinate 16,629 of PATC01000003.1, read as the reverse complement.
TCTACTACAGGGAAATTAAATGAAAGGCTATCCGCGTTTGAATTGTTTCTGTCGAGCTCAAAATTTTCCCATACTCCACGATAATTGATGTAAACTAGAGAAGTATCCTGATCTGTGAATCCATTGTTATCAGTCACTGTGAGCGAAATCTTGTGCTCCCCTGCTGTCATCGACATCCAATCATAAGTCTCGCCCGTTGCATCAACATCGTTCATTGGATCGCCATCGCCATCTGAGTCAGTATAGGCATCGAGATCCCATGTGTAATCCGTCAGATATTCCTCCGCATAGCAATCAGAATCGTCCGGATCACAACCAGCCCAAGATGCACTTCCATCAAGAATCAGAGTTGTAGAAATATCGACATCACGATCAGATATCTCACGATCTGGCTCACAAACCCATTGAAGAATGTAAGTCCCAGTCTTTGCATCTTCCCCTTCACAGTCACCATCTTTCTGACCATTAATTTCTGCATGTGGAAGTCGTGCACTGGAATCTGCCACTGTGATATCCTTCGTTAGTGACGCTTCGTATTGGTTATCAGCAACTGTTAGTGTGACGGTATATGTTCCAGAAGTTGTGTAAATATGACTCGTAGTGAGCCCTGTGCTAACATCCCCATCACCAAAATCCCAATTGAAAGTCAGAGAATCACCATCTGGGTCACTACTTCCTGCTGCATCGAAAGTAACTGATTCTTGAGCCTTGACGGTACCAGATGGAGTGATATTCATTGCAACCGTAGGAGGTGAGTTGGATGAAAGACTCTCAAGACAGCCTGCAAGAGGTAGACATACCACGAGAAGAGCGAGCATAGATGCGCGAAGAAGACGGCTCATCATACCTGCGTGCATTCCCGGTCCCTATCAGGCATTCGATTCAGTGATACCCAAATATTAGGTTCCGATTACATCCAGCGATCCAGCGACGATTGTTGTGAACCTTGAAGAAGTTCCTTCTCATTCCAGCCAAATACCTCTGTAATTCTCCCCATTGCCGTTGCTATTCTCTTTGCATAGTATTCTGGATCGAAATCTGTTTGAATTTCTCCTGTTTCATCTTCATGCCAATCTACAACCGACATTGGACTACTAGTTCCATCCGTTACGAGATATCCTACTTTCATACCAGGTGTGAAATTGAGGCCTCGCGCCATACGTTGCTTCGCCGCTTTCACGTAAGGCAACCCATCGGGATTAGTGTAAACAGAAAAATCAACAGAGCCGTTTTGAGGATTTATTTTCCCTTTACAAGAACGACTAATCACCAGATCTTTTGGGGCGACATCGCGATTACGAACCCTTTGAATCAAGGTACGAATATCTTCGACTGCCTGCGTAGTCTCACCTGCAAGAATACTTTCGAAGGACGAGGTCATACAATTCGTTAGAATTACGAAAGAATCCGAACGACGGACCTCATAACCACGAATGAGCAGATCTTCCTCAGGCCAAACCACTTGGCCGAAGTAACGCTTCTTAGCCCCATGACTGAACATCGCTGCAAGAGCTGCTTCAAATTCAAGTTCTGCACCCGCTTTGGTGAAACGCTTAGCTAAAGATTCCCCAAATTCAACAGTCTTGTTACGGGCTTGTTCAAACAATTCACGACCCTCTTCACCCAATTGTGGGATACGCGTGGGAATTTCTGAGTCTACAGGTGCTGAGATAAATATTGAATCTGTATCACCGTATACTACTCTCTGCTGTTCTTCTTCCAAAGTAGCAATTACACCACGAATATTGGAACGCGCCCATGCAGTAATAGAGGCACCAATATCTTGGTGTGTGAAACGATAAAATGATGATGCAAAGACGCCATAGAATGAATTCATCAAGATTTTTACAGCGAATTGTAGACGATCGTGGAAGAAGGCGGTTATTTCGTCATCCTTGATACGAGCTTCTTTCATGGCTACTTTCTGCCTATCACGCTCTTCCATCAACTGCTGTAGGAGTCGTGGTACGAGACCGCTTCGATGACTACGTCCAAGGTATGCAGTTCCATCTGGTGCGAAATACACATCCTCTGGTGGTGCATCTTTAGCATCGATTCGGGTAGTGAAACAGATATTTTTCTCAATCATTATCGAAGGATACATCGACTTGAAATCGAGTACAGCAATCCATGGATGTAGTCCTGAATCTACATCTTGAACATGGCCACCAACGATTTGGTCACGACGTGGTCCACTACGGGTACGTGGAATTGCGACTTTCTCACGGTCTGCAAGTCTAACCATCAGAGAATCAATCCACTGACTTGTAGTTCCACCTACAGCACGTTGGAACGGCATACGAGCTACTGAAGCCAATGCCTCCTTACTCCGAATTGCATGAATCGCCTCAAGAATCTCAATCGGAAGAATTGTGTCCATTACACAATAGCGGAGCACTTCATCTGGACGTTGATTCCACTCATCATCCATTCTACTAGCATCGATATCCATCTTACGCAATTCAGGCCGATTTGGGAATAAGAGTTCAGAAACAAAGCGTAACGATTCACGTTGAGGGCGTAATGCAATCCTCGCTTCCCACCATGCATCCATCACAGTCCGTCCACTTACTGTCCACCTTCGTGACTGTGAGCGTGACGGAATCGCTCGCTTCGAACCATCGGCGACAGGGGCTCGCCCCCAACCAAACATATCCAATAGTGAACCAGAATCCTTCCCAGAAAGAGCCTCAGCGCGTTGATTGATTCTTGGTAGATCAAAATTATCAATATTGTAACCTGTCAGAATATCCGGATCTTCATCACGGATGAGACGCGTCATACCTGCAAGAATACCTCGTTCATCTCCCTGGAAGGTGTGCTCCGTTTGTTCACCTGCGCGATCAATAACCATTGCAGCACACAGAATCTTCGATTCAATCACACTTGTCTCAAGATCAAAGGAAGCCGTTACAAATGGTGCTCTGAAAGGTTTTGTATCTTTCAAATCGTCTATTTTACATCGAATCACAAGATCTGTTGAATAAAGTCCACTTCCACCTGCCTCACGGATTAAATTAGCAGCCTGTAATGCATCAGTCCCTTCGAACATTGAGACAAGTTTCGGCGGTGCACGGCCTCTAGCATGAATTACAGAACCTGATATGGTCATATGAGGTCCAAGATCAAGGTCTAGAAATAGGCGCATAGGGAAGACAATGTCCGCACTGGTGACAAGCCATCGCTCCTCAAGATATTCTCGTAACTTCGGAACCACATTAGGCTGAGTTACATCTACTTGCCAGTGCAATCGTTCTCCTTCTTCACACCACAATACCTCCGGATCATGGATATGCACGACTCGCTTATCCTTTCGAACATCATCCAGCCATGATTTCAAGTGACTCTGCTGAGCACCATCAGGGGCTGCAATAACTACGAATGGACTAAGCCCATGAACTAACATAGTCAACGAATAGCCAGATTCAGCCCGTGCATGAGCCACTAAAACGGTGCCGCCTCCACTCAGGGCTTGATAGGATACATCGATGATGCAAACACGATCCTGCCATACCGCATCTTCATCGGCCATAGTTCCAACTAAACGCGGATGGTGATGAACCTACCCAGATTCAAATGGAAATAACTTCAGGGAATCGTTGATAGACACTGCCCTTCACATTGGACAACAGGCTCACTGCCGGAGTAGGTGTGACGATGGACTTAGATTGGGACAGCCTCACCTTTTCATTCACTGCTACTGATACGATGTATAGGAACGTGGTTCTTGCAGGAGAAGAATGGGGCGAAGGAGAATTAATCCCATTTGGAGACATTGAGATCTCTCCTGCGGCAGGAGTTCTGAACTATGGCCAAGGTATCTTTGAAGGGATGAAGGCTCAACGAACAGATGATGGAAATATTGTCCTCTTCCGTCCTGACAAAAATGCAGCACGATTCGCAGATGGTGCAAAACGTCTCGGTATGCCTCCTGTCTCTAAATCACTATTCCTTGATGCAGTAGAATCGGTAGTAAAAGCGAATCATCGATGGGTTCCCCCTACGGGTCGTGGTGCACTCTACATTAGACCCGTACTTTGGGGGAGTGGAGCCATTCTAGGTGTTGCTCCTGCACCTGAATTTACGTTCATGATCTACGTTTGTCCAGTAGGACCTTATTTCAAAGGTGGAATGTCACCAATCAATCTCAAGGTATCTGACGAATATCATCGTGCAGCTCCAGGCGGATCGGGTGGAGTAAAGGCAATTGGAAATTATGCCCCAGGGATGATGCCATCGAAAATGGCGAAGGCTGAAGGTTACGCCGAAATCATCTATCTAGACGCCGTCGAACACCAGTATATCGAGGAAGTGGGCGCAGCGAACTTTTTCTGCGTAAAGGATGGTGTGGTTCACACCCCTGAATTATCAGGAACCATATTGCCTGGAATCACCCGCTCAAGTGTAATCCAGATTGCTCGGGATTTAGGTCATGAGGTTCATGAAGAACGTGTAGATGTCGATATGGCTCTGGATGCTGATGAAGCATTCTGCGCTGGAACTGCTGCTGTAATCTCACCCATCGGCAGTATTGAACATGGAGACAAATTAGCACATTACTGCAATGGAGAAGTCGGGCCTGTGACCAAAAAACTCTACGATGCTTTAGTAGATATACAGTTGAAACGAGCAAATGATGAACACGGATGGATTCGAACTATTGAATTATAATTCATCGACGATTCTGACGTCGCTTGTTTCTCTTTGGTTGAGGTCTTTTTGCCTTCCTTTGTGAACGTGCTGAACGATCACCCTTCTTAGGTCCACGCTTACGTTCCTCCTCCGCCTTTTCTTTCGCCTCCTGATGAGTAGTAGCCAATCGAGAACCGATAGCAGCCATAAGTTCCTCCTTACTATTCGTACCCGCTGCGGAATGTGCATCTTTAGTTGACATGACCAGATAACCTTCCTTAGCACGTGGACGCTTAGGGTGTGAATGATTTGTTTCACGCTTCATCTTACGAATACCGAGAGACCGAGCGGCTAAAGCGATGGAATCTAAATCCGGTTTTGGGATTGAGTTTACCACACTAACTCGGCGACCTTCGGAACGAGATAGTCGTGAATCGAAGTATCCGGTCCAAATTCGGATCCGTGATGAATCTCCACTCATTCAATCAACTCCGTTCAGAATGAATTGGACGACCATCATGACGTCTTCGCTCATTCGTCGATTACGACGCCACTGATTATTCCATCCATACCAGGACGACTCGTGATACGTACGCGACCGAGTTCGGTCTCAACAATCGCTCCCTTGGTCAAGATGTTACGTCGAACATAGTTCGGATCTGCTCCATTCTCCACAACATTGGTCATCTCGACACGCTGAGTCTTACCAGATGAATCTGAGACATTAATCATATTCTCCTTCAGAACACGAACTGTGATGTTACCACTACGCTTACGGTAGACCTTAGTCTGACGATTTTCATCGATGAACGCAAATTGTTTCTCACTTGAAATCTCAGTGCGTCTCTTACCACGGTAACGGTTAGGGCGCTTAAGGCGAGCTCCGCTGGGCTTACGTCGAGAAATACCGTGCCATTGTGCCATGAGTTCATCGCCTCCGGAATCGGCCGACTGACTTCCCTTATTTCAAAGAAGCGTTGCAACTTCATCTAGTCATTGAGCGTTAACATGTAGGTGAAGACGACTGATACATCGGCCATCCTGATGCAATTCTGCGACCAGCTCATCCCCTGGTTTGATTGGTCCAACACCGCTCGGTGTACCAGTAAAAACAAGATCTCCCGACTGTGGATTGAAGCGCTCATCAAGGGCTTCGAGTATACTATCGATACTATGAATCATCATAATGCTTGATGCTTGTTGTCGCATTTCTCCATTAACGGATAGTTGCACTTTGAATTCTCCAGTATTGTAAACACTCCATGGACCATAGGGTGCTGAATTTGGGAAACCTTTCGCATCGCTCCATGGCAAACCATTCCGTTTTGCAACTTCCTGTTCTGTTCGATTAGTTAGATCTAAGCCGATACATACTGCATCTGGCTTGCCATTCTGACCAATTCTGAATACTAACTCTACCTCATGATGAATAGTACATTCAGGATTAGGATGGTCTATTTCACCAGAACCACTCTCAAATGATAGAAGACTAGCAGGAGGCATGAAGAAAAATAGAGGAACTGTAGATGGTTCTGAACCCATCTCTTTCGCATGAGCATGGTAGTTCCGTAAGACACCCCACCCCATTGCCATACCAATAATCACGAGGAACTGCATTACAGGCATTGCGGTGAAGGCGGGACATTCATTGGACGGCGGAAGAAGGCAGGGGTATGGCAAAGCGGAGAATGAGGAAGAGGAAGCCAGTACGACTGAAAGTCGTACGACGAATTCTCGATTCTTTGAAAGATAACTTGGAAATCAAGGATGACTTCTCCGATGTCTTCCTAGAAATCGCAGAGTTTGGAGATCTAAACCTTCTTCTTGGTAATCGAACGCCTCTTGTAATGACAATTAATCGTCCGGAAGATCTGGGTAAAATTGAATCTGTGATTTTTCCCACTCTTCGTGGACTTTTGCGCTGGAATCTTGAGGTTCGATGGTGTGCTGTCGATAGAGGTGCAATTCCATTTCTAATGAATGGCGCCGATTGTATGGCAGCGGGTGTTCAAATGGTTGAACCAAACATCGAACGTGGTGACTTAATCTGGATTCGTGACGAAGAACATGGAAAACCAATTGCAATCGGCTGGGCATTATTGGATGCCCATGAGATGAATACCGCTACTAAAGGTAAGGCTCTCAGAACAATCCATTGGATTGGTGACGACTTGTGGGAAATTGAGAATTAACAATATTACTAGTAACAGGAATAGCAAATCGTTGAATAGGTCAATTACACGAATTACGTACATGAGACGTCTGATTCCACTTGCAGTAATCATGATTCTTTTCTCTGCTGCTACTGTTGCCGCTGTGTCCGATGGAGGGGTAAACAAATCGGTTGACGATCTTACAGGTACGGGGATCGATAGTGTCGATTCCCCCTCTATATTTGGTCAAGATGAAGATTTCGTAATCAGTGTAAATCTCAACGAAAGTTCAGATGCAGTGAAAATCTACGTAACCACTCAAATTTGTGTAAACTCCGGCCTCTGCTATCCTCCTGAACTGATTGAGATGGTAACTGAAGATAATGTAACTTGGACTAGCACTGTGTCACCGATGATTGACCAAACCTATGTAAATTGGAATCTTGTCATTGAAAATGCTTCTGAAAATCAAACAAAAATTCCTGAAACCGGGTTTGGATGGAAGGTTTGGTCCGATTGCTGGAACGATGGCGATGGTTGGGGTGGTGAAGCCTACGAAGGTGGAGAAAGTTGTGATGAAAATAATTCTGAATCTACTGATAGTGTGCCAACAGTGGGTATCGCTGGAGTTATCTCAGTACTCATAATGGCCGCAATCATTCGTCATCGTTGATGTTGACGTGTTCAATAAATCGAGACAGGCAACGCCTTGCTTCAATCCCCCAGGCTTGAATCATCACACGAGCTCTACAACCATCCTTATCGATCTGTCCTTCGCTCAATCCCGGTGATGCAAGGTCGCTTGGGACGAATGGAAGACGGACTTCATTCTCAAAGATTAGTTGGACTCCTTCTTCATCTGTGACTACGATCAATCCTTGAACAGTGAGTTTTCTATCCTCGACAGAGTCGATTTTACATCCAAGTGACCGAAGATGGCGTACAACTGCATCAAAAATTTCCTCGGGGGGGATCTTAGCTTGAGAGATATCCTCTTCCGCATCAAATGCAGGACCATATGCAGAAAGGAATGGAAGATCCATTTCATTTTGAGCCATTAAATCGTCTAGTCCACGGCCAAGTCCTCGTCTATCATCACTCATAGCGAAGTCCTCCAGGGAACCAAAGCGCTTCAAGTTCTGTGGCCAATGCAGCATAATCTTGGCCACCGTGGCTCTGTGGAGCATGAAATTGAATCGGTACACCTTGACTCGGTGATTCTGCGAGACGAATGTTACGTCGAATTGCTGGTTCGATTACAAGATCACCGAAGACTTCTCTCAGATGACCTGCAACCTGTGTATTCAGAAGTGTAGGAGCATGCATCGTCATAATCACACCATCCACACCAAGACGCGGATTGAGTAATCGGCGAACCTCGTTGAGGGTTCCTGTCAATAATGCAACTCCTTCTAAAGCAAGGTATTCAGTTTGTACTGGAATTAATACTGCATCCGAAGCTGTCAACGCATTGATTGAGATGATACTCAATGAAGGTGCAGTATCGATTAGAATTAGATCATAGTGTGGCTTGAGTGGTTCAAGAGCCTCACTAAGGCGATTTTCTCGTCCTAACTGTGATGCCAGAGCCTCTTCTAATCCAATGAGATTTCTATCGCCTACAATTAGATGGAGGCCGTCAACAGCAGTCGCATGACGCGCTTGCGTCGCCATCGCAGGAGCAAGTACAACGTCTCTTGTCGTGATATTGACTCTTGATTTGTCTATACCTAAACCAGAGGCGCAGTTTCCTTGTGCATCACAATCCACAACAAGAACACGTCCCCCTCGCATTGCGACATGGGCTGCGATATTGATTACAGAAGTAGTCTTACCAACTCCACCTTTCTGATTAGTCACTGTAACAACACGCGCAGATCCTGCAACCGTTGGTTCGGCTCTGGGTAATTCGATAGATTGCCTAGGTTTTGCTTTCGAATCAAACACCTCTGGTTTGAGAGGGTGTTCAACCTCACTAAATCCGACATCTGTGATGAGGGCGTCATCAATAGAAGATACGTCCACGACCGTATAATGATCGGAACCCATCGATACCTCAGCGAATGCTTGAGGAATTCAAGGTGACGCAAGAGTAAGAGTTAGAGTGGCGATTCACTCGGTAGTGGTCTGAAGCCAGCCAACCATTCGACCACGTTCTGCATCCATAATCAAGTCAAAGGAATGTTCCGATGTACCATCGGACCAAGATCTAGAAGCTGTGAATGTAACCTCCCCCTCGTCAATATCATCAATAAAATCGAGAAGACCTGTATCTTGTGTGACTACAAGACGCGAAGTAAGTTCAACATCAGAACGTAATGTACCTCCGTCCATCAATATTTGAGTTGCTCCAAGAAAATCCGAAGGATCCATCATTCTCGATTGCATTTCAGCAATTGACAATGTATTGGGAACTGCATTGAGGTTGTATTCTGGGGCATCTGATGGTGCTAGAGTACCATCATTCACGACCGTACAATCACTTCCTGAGGAGCGTACTAATGTCCATCCTGCATCAGATTCTGGGTCGACCCAACTTAGATTCCATGATTCCTCGGCACCATCGTTTGTATGATGCATTTTGTACAAATAACCATCATTATTGAGAGCGGAACGGACTCCATTTCCCGCACTTGAATTCATGAGACATTCGACTGCTTCCTCGACAGTAAATGAATGGATTGTCGATTCATCAGGCATATGGCCATCCCACTGAGCCTGTGTATTCGGGATTCCTTCACCAGCACCTGGTCGACTATTGTATAGATCGCCCCAAACAATGGCACGTTCACCTGCTGTAAATGTAGATTCACGGAGAGTATAGGTAATCACTAGTTGACCATCGGGTACCGCAAAATCGAGCGCTGTAGATTCATGCCAACTACAATCACTGGATTCCCGTGCCTTGTCAATCAGAATGTCGATTTTTTGCTCTACAGGCCATGGTGTCGCCTCACGCACAAGGAGATCGATTTTTGCATGACCAAGACATGTAGCAATACTCGGTTGCTCCATCTTGATTGGTACGAGGATTTCACCATTTACACGCTGTGTCGCCTCAACCGTATAGTCCCAACCATCTGCAGTTCCAGTCAAACCTTCCTCAAGGAGAATGGAGCCAAAAATGGAGCGTAAGTCCAATGGAACTGCTGGCTGCAAGAGAAGCGGAAGAACATCGTCTATGGCCGTAATCCCTGTTCCTCCGAAGGCCGTGTTCTGTAACATACTCCGTTCTCCATCTGGTGTGACGAAATCTATCGTCGCTTCAGAGCGAATAGTTGTCGCTTCAGTCAACTCCTCCCAAGAAGTAACTGATATGTCAACTGAATTCGCATTCATTTCCCAAGTGAGGCTACTGCTGCAACGACTCCCGTCTGTAGTCCAAGTCCTTCCTGATAAGTCTGCAAGAAGGTCGTAGGAAAGGGAACGTTCGGCAGCGAGATGAATGCGGCCATAACCGTCTCTCGTTTCAGTAGATCCAGCATTATCTCGATCGGTGGGATCACCAATTTCTGATGTCGGAGCATCACGGTAAGCGATACTAGACATCCCATTCATCGTAATTACAAGATCTCCACAAGCCTTCTCCAACGCAGAGCCAGTATTATCACGTAGTAAGGCTACCATATCATTACCATTGACCTGAACTGAACCCCCAGTCATCGTGAATTCCATACTATCACCATAGCGTGCAGGTTCAACTGCGAAGGTTTGCTGATCTTGCATCCAAGTCCACCAATATCCCCCTCCCGCCAATACAGCTACTAGTAGGAGAGTGCCAAGAAAGAGTGCTTGATTGGACTTCTTTCTATCACTTGAGGAAACTGATGTTTTCGGCTTATTACGTGATTCTAACCTTGGCTTAGGTGTAGATGAATCTACAATGACAGCTTCGAGAATTGTCGCTTCAATTACCTCAGTAGAATCCTCTTCAACCTCGGGTTCAATTGGAGAAGAAGTATCTTCTGAAGTAGTTTCAATTGATTCAACCTCATCCTCTTCAAGAATCAGAAAACCCTCATCCTCAACTATTTCTTCGATTTCTGATTCGATATCTTCATCAGACTGCACCGTATCCTGATTGTCGATTCGAAGAGAATCGATTATTCGATCAATTAATTCTGACTTTTTACCTGAGCGGGGAAGTCCCATCGCATCAAGAAGGACCTTCAGATCAGCGACTGTTCTCTTTTCGAGATCACTTCGCTTCATGGCCCCAGGCTCCCTTTCCTTATGACGACGTCTCAGTCGCCACTATCAAACCGTTGGACTCAGAGTGCAACGAATTGGGATTTGAATGCCTATCATTGACCGCCGCGATACTGTGCGATTTGTTCAGGGGACCATCCTGCAGCAAGGAGTTGTTCATCGGTGTACTGACTAATCTGCGTGGCTCTGTGTGGCATCTGTGCGGCTGCTGAGTTATCATTAACATCATCTTGCTGGACTTCGTTAGCAGAGATCTGTTCTTCGACAGACTCACTGACTTCTTCCTCAGCAAGAGTTTCTGTCGACGATTCTTCCTCCGATGACATCTCTTCAGATATTGCAGGACTTTCTTCTGTAGCATCGGAGTTCTCTGCACCTGAAGTAAGATCCATGCCAAGTTCGCGCTCAGCATCGGCTGCGTCGAGTACTTGTTCTTCTGTTGACTTGTTAGAAGACTCCGGATATCGGACCTTCTTGTACGCAACACCTGCCTTCTGTGCACCAATAATGGTAGCTACAAGTAGGGGTAGAAGAAGGAGACATATTGGAAGCAATAATGCACGCGGCCAAAACATCTGAGCCTCTGCATCCACAGTAGCCTTCCACTGAGAATTCGTCCCTTGCCATTGGTCGGAGTTCAATTGTTGACCTTCGATATACTGGAACACAAGGCAATGTCTACCAGGCTTGACAGTAAGAGCATGTTCTATCTCTTGACCTGATGGAAGAGCAGGTGCGTCTGAGCTATCAAATCGAATAATTTGAGATTCTGTCGTAATATCTTCCATTCCTGAAGATGATTCCCAAGGAAGAGCAGATGGTAACATTGCACAGCCATTGGGTGCTTCAAATAGGCCAAGTCGGAAGGATGTGTTTCCACCATCAAAGCGATGTCCTTTGAGGCTCACTTTGACTTGAACGTCGTTGATTGGACCGAGATCAAGGACCGGTAAACCAAGCATCAATTGATTCAAATCTTGCTCAAAGGAACCTGCATTAGGATCACTTCCATCCCAGATTTTCCCCTCTGCTCGCTCATCAATCTGCTCTTGCGACCAGTGGGGGTTAGGATTCGCATCCGAAGTATCCATCCAAGATTCAACCTCAATTGCACTGAGATTTTGGTGAGGATTCTCTGAAAAATCCCCCTGTGTAACTGGGAAAAACGAGAATGTGAATAGGATAGTTAGAATTCCGAGTACAAGATAGACGTTCATCCGTTTGCTAGAACGATTTTCCTTGAGGTTACTCAATTGCTTTTCTCGCTGCTCCTTTCGATTTCTGCGATCTTCCATCTCAGAAATTGGGTCGAATGCCGCTGATGGAGCGGATTTCGGGCCTGTTGGAGGTGCCATTGATGGACCCTGAACAGAGGTCGAGACCTCGGTTGAAGACACGTCACTAGCGGGCGGATTCCCGGGTTGCATGGCTTAACCGATAACGGACTTCGATTTCAATCGAACCCATGTCACATATATGCCCTCTCAGGGGATGATTTGAAGACAGGAACGGTTGGCTCTGCGGATGATGAGGACTATGCGTCTGTGCATACTATCCCGCGGCCCGCAGCTGTACAGCACTCAACGTCTCGTAAAAGAAGCCGAAGACCGAGGGGCAGAGGTTGAAATCGTTGATCCACTAGAGACTAGCCTTGTCCTTGGTGAACAAAATGGGCAGGTTATCCATCGTGGTTGGCCCATTGAAGCTGACGCTGTAATTCCAAGAATCGGTTACTCTGTGACATCTGAAGGGGTACGAGTCGTACGTCAATTTGAATCACAGGGGATCTATGTTGCCAACTCTGCCGATTCGATTTTACGTAGCCGTGACAAACTGACTGCTTCTCAGATTCTATCTCATCACGGAATCCCGGTTCCAAGGACCGCGCTTGTGACATCTTGGCGAGACACTGAAAGAGCAATCTCAAGAGTTGGTGGAGTACCTTGTGTGATTAAAGCAAGTCAAGGAACTCAAGGGAACTCAGTTCACCTTGCACGGTCTATTCGAGATGCTAGAGAGCATGTCTACCGTTTACTTGCAAATCGAGAAACTGTTCTCGTGCAAGAGTATATTCGAGAAAGTCACGGAAGGGACGTGCGTGTGATTGTGGCTGGAGGTGAAGTTGTTGCAGCAATGCGACGCGTTGCAAGAGGGCGCGAATTCCGTTCTAACTTCCATCTTGGCGGTCAAGTTGAGCCCATTGAATTGAAGGAGGATTTCGCTAAAGTTGCTATTCGTGCTGCAAGTCTCCTTGGCATTGAGGTCGGCGGTGTCGATCTCCTTGAAGGACGGAGTGGGCCAATTCTTCTTGAAGTCAATTCTAGTCCCGGACTTGAAGGAATTGAGAGAGCTTCGAAAATTAATGTCGCTGGCAAAATCATAGACATGATTTCACAGCGACATAGGATTCAATCGACGAATCTGCAAGAAGTTATCCGCCATCACTCTGGTCATGGTGCATTGACTATTCGAATCAAAGATTGGCCTGAGTTTATTGGACGACGAATCAAGGATGTTCGGATGGAAGATTCACGCGCCTTAACTGTGCTTCGCGGTAAAGAGCACATCTGGTCTCCTGACGAAAATCTCATCCTACAACCAAATGATGAGTTAGTACTCTATGGAGAAATTGTTTCGATTCGTGCTCATATGCAAAGGAACAATAATTCCTCGGAAGAATGGCTCTGACTGTCAATCATGCCTCTTCCCTCCGTAATGTGATGAGAGGGTTCAAACCCGACACCTCGTTCCACGTTTACCTTTCGGGGATGGGATGGGACCCATGGACGATCAAAGACAGCGGAGCGGATGGGCTGCAGATGGCCCTACTGGACGTATCGCTACTCCCTTCGATCTATCTGTCATAGGTAACAGCCAAGTCCTCCCTGCGCGCCTAGTTAGAATCCAACACTTACCCTGTCTTCCACTCTGGGAAACTCAACTAAGATCTGAGAAGAAAAGTAATCACACAATTCGATCATACATGTCCACAGCACGCCGATTCTCTGCTACAATTATACCAGGTGAACAAGAAGTCGATATTGAGGAGATTTCAATCTCAGAAATGCATGATCGCTGCAATCCGAATAATGGTCGACTAGACCTATTCATCCAAGCCATTGCTAATCTAAGACCGGCAACCATCAACTCACGTATTGCTGCATTAAGCCATCTTTTCCGTTACATTGGGCATCGAATCCCAGATTGGGTACATCGACCCGCCGCTTCCCGACCTCTGCCAAGGACACTCACAAGAGATGAGGTGGTGCGTGTTCGTAGGGCTGCTCAAGATTCTGAGAATGCCCTTGCTCATCCAATTATCACATTGCTACTTGATACAGGAATGAGAGTTTCCGAACTATGCGCTCTTGAAACAGGGACCATCGATCTAGCTGATCGTTCTGCCCGAGTTTATGGAGGTAAAGGTGACAAAGACCGAACTGTCCTATTCACAGAACGATCTGTAGAAGCAATGGAGGCTTGGTTTGGAACTCGTCGGCTGTTAATCCAACGAAAAAATCCTCCTAATAATGATGTAGATGCTGTCTTCCTGACCAACCGAGTTGCACGAATTAGCACTCGCTACGTTCAGAAAATGATGGATGTCCTGGCCGATGATGCCCTCATCCCGAGAACTCGTCTGACCCCCCATACACTAAGACACAACTTCGCAACTGGTCTTCTTGAACGAGGAGTCGATCTTGTCTCTATTCAACGGCTTCTTGGACATTCTAACATCCAAACAACACGAATCTATCTGGACATCAGCGATCAGACCTTGAGGGAAATATATCATCGAGCACAGAGTGCATCTCTAGAAGAATGATTATCGCTTCCTACCTGGTCGTTTTTTGTTCTCACGCTTATCTATATCATCTGGACCAGCCCAATCCTTAGATGCACGAACATCATTGCCGATATGACCTGGAATCGGACAGTGTTTCCCAGAACGGCAACGAGAGCAGTTATCCTTGGGCGGAATCTCAAGAGGCTTCGTTAGTCGCCCGTACTTCCGCCTTGGCATTATTCACTTCCCGATGTTGAGAGACGATGTGAACTCATTCAATCCGAGCGACGAATTCTCTTCATCATATCCTTGACACTCTTTGGAGCACTCAATTTTTTACCGATTTGATCTCCGCGAACACCGCTTTCTGTATCACTGACAGTGGACTTAGGTACGGGTGCTTTCTTTGGTGCAGGCTTCGCCTTTTCTACCTTCTTTTTGGCCTTAGTGATAGCACTAGATGCAACTGCTTTAGCAATCTTGGTTGCGGTTCCAGAACTGATACCCGCTGCCTTGAGTCCCTTAAGTCCAGCTTTCGCAACATCTGCCTTGGTCTTCATGCCAGCACCTGCCAACTTCTTCGCTGTTGCTTCCCCAACACCAGGGATAGCGGTCAACGCATCAATTACCTTCTTGGTTGGCTTCGCCATGAATAGGTTGGATTCTCGGCCGTGTATGAACATCACGCTGCATTACACCGGATGAATGATGACCGGCGGATGAATTCCGATTTCCATGGGAGACCGTTTCATCCTATGGGCGCAGGTTCGAAGTGGCACTCCAAGAATGCGTATTGACAAGGAAGGATTACTTCGTCCAGAACGCTGGCCCGATGGTGGAAGCGTTGTATATCTCGGCGATGTTGCTAGTTCTTTTCTTAATGCTCTTGGGCCACATGCACCTCCTGAATTCATCGAACCCCCGGGATTTGACGAACAACGATGGACGTTGGCTGCATCCTCTAGTGGCTTAGACGTAATTGTCCGTAGTGAGTCCTACTGGGGATTCGCACTGATTGCCCGGTGTTATCTAAATCGAATCGAAATTGTTGGCGAACGTAGTGAAGTCGGTCAACTCATTATGGATGTCTTGGCTAGTCTTGGCCATAATCCATGGAATGCCGCATTTGGTTGGGCCTTCAAACGACATACTAGTCTATCAATTCCAGAACATCGGGTGGAGTGGTCTGAATTAGCCGAAGCGGGCAAAGAAACATTGGAAGATGCAATCAATTTGCTTGAAGACCGTTCACGAAAACTCCGAGCAAGAAGTGATATTGTTGGTAAAGCCCATGTCGAAGAAGCACGGATTGACATTGCCCGAGCAAGAAAAGCTCTCCTTGAACGAAATCTACCCTCTGCGATGCGTGCAATGGCTCGTGCTGAGAAAGAACTCATTCTTGCTGACCCGAATACAAGATCAGATATTGATGAAATCGAAGAGAATAATGATCAGATACCCTATGTCGATTTAACCAGTGAGGAATAATCAACTAATTTTCTCCCAAATCCACTGCCAGACGCCGTGGTTTGCTAGATAAATGACGATTGAAAGAGCAAAACATGCAGCATATACTGCACTCTTCGGAATCTGAAGGGCATCTTCCGATTCCTCATCGAAGTATCGAATGAGTCCAGCAGCTTGCTGGATGCCACTGTTATCCTTCTTCTTCGCCATGCGAACCATTCCTCCCGACCGAGGGGGTCTATTTGACCGTGACGCCCACCAAATTTAGCGAAATTAAGGGGCTAAGGCCTCAACAAGAACGACTCCGTCGTGGAATTCAACGATACGTGAAGCGGATTCTACTGCTGCATCTAGAGTATGAGTCATGAAGAGTTCACGACG
>PATC01000002.1 GCA_002712285.1 Methanobacteriota archaeon | reverse complement strand
TTCGTCACAGTTTTGTTGCATATTTACAAGAATCAGAGCAAAGAGGTCATTTTCCTGGGCTTTCAAGAAAAGTTCAGTGTTACTAGATACTCCTCCTTGCCCCCAGACCATGCCTACAGCCCCTGAGGCTGAAGCCCAATCTGCATCCGCGCTTCCATTGCCTAGATCGATAATTTCAGCGTCCTGTGCATAACCAAGTTGCATCGTACCACTATATCCTTGGATAACGAAGTCTTCACGGTGAGTGAAAGAGGTGATTTCTGCTCCAATGTCTGCAAGGCCACACGGATCAACTGTGCCAATAATAGGTGCTGGCCCAGGCGCACAGATACTCATTGTTGGTTCTGCAATAATTTCGAACATAGGGACACTGAAAGTTTGTACGGTAGCTCCCATGCCTGCCTCAGTCAAATTTTGTTTGATTGCTTCCGCTCCGTTTGCTTCTTCAACGGTGCCACTCATTCGCCCTCCCCATTCTGGGTGACCTAAATCGACTAAGGTTTGGGCGTATCCACGCGCTCTATCTTGGTCAAAATCAATTAGTTCGTAATCAGGAACTTCTTCCGAGTAATATGTCAATATTCCTGCGAATAATAGGTTGATACATAGCCCGAATGCAATCCACCAACCTGGTATATTCAACATCGCTTCTAGTATGGATTTCCAGACTGGATCCCCTCCTTTGCTAACGTGCTCCCCTTCTTCAATCGGGGTTAGATCAATTTGAATTGCCCTTTCTTTGGGGATATTCCCTTGTTTTCTCCACATGTCATAATCAGAGAGGTTTCCAGAATCGAGTTTTTCCCCTTCATCAAGAAGACGCTGAATTAGCTCAGATTTCTTACCTGATTGATTCAGACCTTGCGACTTGAGTTCCTCTTTTAGACGAACTACTGTCCAGTCTTGGTACTCTGTCATGTTTGTTCGTATTCACTTGTTCGATTTGAACCCATTCGGGTTCTGCGACTCTATTGGACTTCTTCGCCGGTCCACCTTACTGTAAGGTCATTATCGATTCCCAGTTGATCTAGAATCCGTGCTACGATGAAATCTACTAGATCATCGATTGACTTAGGATGGTTGTAGAATCCTGGACTTGCAGGAATAATAACGCCTCCCCACTGTGAAATCCGAGTCATATTCTCTAGATGGACAGTAGCGTATGGGGCTTCCCTGGGTACTAGAATGAGTGTGCGTTTTTCCTTCAAGGCAACGATAGCACTCCTAGTGGCAAGATTATCTGAGATACCAGCGGCTATTTTGGCCGTTGTTGTCCCAGATGCTGGGCAGATGATTACTGAATCGATATTTGCTGATCCGCTAGCTGATTTGGCGGCTAGATTTCTGTTTCCTTCTAGAATACAACCATATCGTTCTGCAAGTTGTTCTGCATTGATTCCACATTCAAGATCGAGGTTAATCCCACCTTCGTTACTCACGATTAGACGGACCTCATGTCCTGCTGAGGTTAGCGCTTCTATCAGACGTACACCGTATCGTGCACCTGACGCTCCTGTGATGGCGACAACATGTAGCCCCATAACTCAACTAGAACGCTCATCTGGCTTGAAGCGTTGCCTAGGCCTTTAGCCAATCATCGGCGGGATGCTAACTTCATTAGTAGGCGTAGAGTTTCCCAGTAAATCCAGATTAATGTAACAAGAAGTCCGAACACTGCTCGCCATTCCATTTCCTTCGGCGCGCCGTTCTCGACACCGCGTTCTACAAAATCGAAGTCAGCCGCAAGCATCATCGCGCCAATACCAATTACGAGTACGGAGAATCCTATTCCGATTACTCCATTTCCATGGATGTAAGGGACGGCAATTCCTGCAAGGCCTAGTATGAAACTGAAAAGATAGATCATGACTACAGCTACAACTGCTGAAGAAAGCGCGATTCTAAAATTGTCATTCACGTTTATGAGTCCACTTCTATAGATGCCTAACATCCCTCCGAAGATCATTGCTGTGATGAGAAATGCTTGGATGGAGATGCCTGAATATGCAGGTCCCATAGAATTCTCAATCATGAACGTAGTACCACCAAGTAGGAATCCTTGAGCAGACGCATATCCGAGAACAAATACAGGGTTACTGAATAGATTCCTCATTGATGAAACAAACCATGAGAGTAGTATGATGATGTAGAATATCCCGTTCACGACGAATCCCAATGTCATCACAAGTGCTGCAAGCTCTGGGTTTCCAGTTAGAGCAAGACCCCAAACTGACATCCCGGATGCGACTAGTAAGAGGAACGTGAGGGCCGCTTTTTCCGTCACACCTTGGATCGTCATTTTGTTCTCTACCATTCCTTGGAATACGAAGAGCATGTCGTTTAGGGCTGGATTACCACTGCGGTACATCACTCAATCGTCGTGTGCGGTCGTTCTCAACACTTCCGTCTGAGAACACGTCCAGTGGGGAGGTTGATGTGGGGTCAATGAAGGTCCGAGCCATGATGTGGTCCACCCCTATGCTTCAGGCTACGCCCGGTGATCCTTTGGCGGGTGGAAACCCGCGCCAAGTGCCAGGTGTCTGTTGGTCACGATGCGATGCTACTGCCATGCCCAATGCAGAAATGAGGCTATGGAACGATGAACTCGCTGCATCGTTGGGTGGTCTTCAATCCAATCCTTCTATTTGGGTAGGAGGGCATTTGATCGAGGGCATGGAACCCTATGCCCACCGTTACGGAGGGCATCAATTCGGCAATTGGGCACACCAACTTGGTGATGGCCGTGCACTCTCTCTGGGTCACGTTAAGACTCCTTCCGGACTCACTGAAGTGCAACTGAAGGGAGCGGGCCGTACTCCCTATTCGCGAAGTGGTGACGGAAGAGCCGTACTCAGATCATCTCTTCGTGAGTATCTGTGCAGCGAAGCCATGTATTACCTTGGAGTTCCAACTTCTCGAGCATTATCGCTATGCACGACTGGTGAGGACGTTCGCCGCGACATGTTCTATGACGGCCGTCCTGCCATGGAACCGGGCGCGATTGTAACTAGAACTGCTCCGTCCTTCGTGCGTTTCGGTTCTTTCCAAATGCTCGCAGCTGATGGCGATGTGGATGCCCTGCACACATTGATGGAACATGTCGTGACGACACACGAGCCAGATCACCACGTGAATGACGATGCAGGTGTAGTAGCGTGGCTTACGGATGTGGCCAAACGTAGTGCTGAGATGGTGTGTGGTTGGATGCGCCATGGTTTCGTCCATGGTGTGATGAATACGGACAATATGTCGATTCATGGGCTAACTATCGATTACGGTCCCTTCGGCTGGGTGGAAGCTCACGACCCGTCATGGACTCCCAATACGACTGATCTGCCCGGGCGCCGCTACTGCTATGCGGCGCAGCCAGATGTTGTTGGATGGAATTTAGCACGCTTGCTTGAAGCAATGGCTTTCACAATGAACGATCCTGAACTCCTCCACGCCGTCATGGAAGTATACCGGGAGGCTTACCGTAGTGCCCGACAGCAGGCTTGGATCGAGCGCCTTGGATTAGACGAATGGAACGAAGAGGATGAGTTACTTGTGCGCGATCTTCAGCAATTCATGTATGACTCTAAGGTTGACCATGTCCCTCTTCTTCGCCACCTCGGGGAAGGTGTGACCACATCCGAAGCCTTGCATGATGCCGGTATTATTTACGCTGCAGAGCCTGATCATGTCTCCATTGATTCTTGGATTGAACAATGGCTGGAACGCACTTCTGGCGCACCTAACTTAGCAGTCATGCAACGCACAGTACCTGTTTTCACACCGAGGAATTGGGTGCTTCAGCTCGCTATTGATGACGCTGAACAAGGTGATTGGAATAAGGCTGAAGAGTTAGCTGAAAGGCTGATGCGGCCGTTCGAACGTCTAGATGAAGACGAAGGTGCATGGTGGTCTGGACCGCGACCAAATTGGGCCTTGAGTCGGCCAGGCTGTTCTATGCTTTCTTGCTCAAGTTAATTTTGAAAATCAATTGGATTCAGTGGTGTCCTTCCCAATGCGGCAGTAGCTGTTTGGAGAAGGGCTTCTTCTAGCCGATTTCGATCAATTAAACGCCCTTCAAGGTCATGCTTGTATCCCAATGAATGCAAGGATGTGGTCAGACCTGATTCAAGGCCACATCCATCTAGAGCCTCTACACGCCCGGATTCAGTATCGATGTTGATGGCTAGGCCGTGCCTACTTACCCATTTCAGGAATGAAAGGCCGATACTGCATATCTTGCGCTCGTTTACCCAAACGCCTTGCATTCTGTCGTCATGCACTCCCTCGATTCCAATGACTTGCAATGCAGCAATCATCCATTGCTCTAAGCGATCTATGACGCCTGGTACTGACTGCTCGTTTCCTTCCCATCGTATGATTGGGTAGACTACAAGTTGACCTGGTCCGTGGTAGGTTATACCTCCTCCACGATCTACGTCTAGAGTATCATATCCAGGTGGCACTATTACGCCATCTCTACGTGCCTTTGGACCGACTGTGACGATATCCGGATGTTCGGTAAACAATATTGTATCCGGAATTTCATCTGCGATTCGTGCGATTTGTAGGTCTCGCATTATGTCATTCATTTGAGGGTGCGATATCGCTTCAGTCCGTAGTATACGGAGCGGGCGCATAGCGTTGCATCGCGGCTAGTGGCATGAACACTTGGTCAGGAGATGTGTATTGCATGGCCAAGTGTCTTGAGCACTCCTTCATGGAAGGATTCAGTCATGGTAGGGTGAGCATGCACAGTCGCAGCGATATCTTCGAGCACAGCGCCCATTTCTAGGGCGAGTACGAATTCACCGGATAGCTCTGCGACATGGCTACCAACTGCTTGGATTCCGAGTATTACATGGTCTGATTCTCTTGCTACAACGCGTACGAATCCATTGGTCTTCTCTGCTTCTAGGGTAAGGGCTCGGCCATTAGCAGCAAGAGGAAATTTCCCAGTGATTATTTTCTCTCCAGCCTCTTCAGCTTCTGAAGGAGTTAGTCCAACGCTTACCACTTCAGGTTCAGTGAATACAATTGCAGGTATTGCAACCTTGTCCCAGTTGCGATCATGTCCTGCGATAATCTCCGCGACCATTTCACCTTGGGCACTGGCACGATGGGCGAGCATTGGGTCTCCAGTTACATCTCCAATAGCATAGACTCCAGACATATTCGTTCGGCATCCCTCATCGATTGAGATGAAACGTCCTGAATCATCCATCTTTATGCCCATTTCTTCAAGCCCCCAATTCTTTGTATTGGGGCGCCGTCCTACAGTAACGAGAACTTTGTCAACATCGATTGATTGGTCGACATCCTTGGAGTCTTTCCAACGAAGAGTAACTCCATCTCCAGAAACATCTGCACCTTGTGCCATGCAGCCAGTGTATACCTTCACTCCATGTTTCTTGAGCCAAATCTCCAGAGGGCGTCGAAGTTCTTTGTCGAAGATCGCAAGAATTGAGTCGAGCCCCTCGATTACAGTAACTTCTGAACCAAGACGAGCTAGTGCGCAACCGAGTTCAAGGCCGATGTAACCCCCACCCACAATTGCAACTTTTTCTGGAAGAGCGTCAAGATCCAATGCACCAGTAGAGGAGCAAATCCGAGTTTCATCGAATGGCATGAATGGTAGTTCAATTGGAGATGATCCTGTAGCGAGAATTACATTTTCGGCTTCAATCCGAATAGTTCCATCTGCTGTTTCGACTTTGCAGGTTTTTGCATCCACGAAAGTTGCCCATCCGTGGATTAAATCGGCACCTGCTGCTTTCAGTAATCCTTCCACTCCTTGGTTCAGACGTTGTACGATTGAGTCCTTCCAACCGACTAGTGCTTTCATGTCAAGTTCAGGTGAACTAGCATTAATGCCCATATGCCCGCCGTCTTGGGCATGCTTGGATAATGCCTCAAAGCGTTCAGAAGCATGGATTATGGCCTTCGATGGAATACATCCTCGAATTAGACAAGTTCCTCCTGCACGGTCTCCTTCTACGATGATTGTCTGGAGGCCAAGTTGTGCTGCGCGGATTGCTGCAACATAACCGCCTGGGCCTGCGCCAACCACGAGTACCTGACAGGTGCGATTTTTGGCCATAATGAAACCTCACATGAAGATGGTTGCAGGGTGCTCAAGCATCCGTTTTAGATGCTGGATAAGTGCTGCGCCGTCTGCTCCATCAACCACACGATGGTCGAAAGAGGATGATAGGTTCATCACGCGTCGAATTTCGATCCGACCGTTGTATACCAATGGGCGTTCGTTGGCCTTGTGGACTCCTAGTATGGATACCTCTGGCTTGTTGATGATTGGTGTTGCTCCCAATCCTCCATCGCGCCCTAGGCTAGTGATAGTGAATGTGGAACCTGAAAGGTCCTCAAGGGCTGCCGATCCCGATCTGGCTGCACCAGATACTCGTTGCATTTCGGCAGCCGCTGTCCAGACATCCATCGCCTCGACATGCTTGACGACTGGAACGTAAAGTCCGCGATCCGTTTGTGTTGCAATTCCAAGATGGACTGCTCCATGTCGAGTCACGACGTTAGCCTCGTCATCGTAGTGTGCATTACATTCTGGATGGTTAGGCATAATTTTGGAAAGAGCGAGCATGATGAATGGTAAGTAGGTGAGTTTGGGCTGGTCATCTGCCTTGGTAGCGTTGAGGTGCTGCCTAAGGGCCTCAAGCTCGGTTACATCCACTTCTTCGAAATATGAGAAATGAGGTATGCTGCGCTTGGATTCAGCCATGTTCTCTGCAATCTTTCGGCGTAGTCCAATAACTGGGACTTCCTCAGTTGAAGTACGCTTTACTCCACGAGCGGCGACAGTGGGTGAAGGAGACGCTAGAGGAGTTGGCGCACTGATGCCAGCGATTTGGGCGTCAATATCAGCGTGAGTGATACGTCCAGCAGGTCCACTGCCAGAGACATTGTGCAGGTCAATTCCAGCTTGCCTTGCTCTTTGTCGAACCGCCGGGCTAGCCAGAGGTTTCCCACTTGCACCTGTATTCGCTTGTTTAGGTATAGGTGTTGCTGGAGCAGGATCGGGTGTTGGAGCAGGTGCTGGTTTAGGTGCAGCTTTCACGGGTTCTGGTGTAGCCTCTGGTTCAGGGGTTGTTCCCTTTGAATTTCCTTCGCCCTCGACATCGAATACGATGCATACTTGGCCAACAGGGATGATGTCCCCAGGTGCTCCTGTTGTGGATGTGATTGTTCCATCGACGGGACTTGGGATCTCAACGGATGCTTTGTCAGTCATTACTTCCAACAAAGGGTCGTCCTCTCGGACTGTATCGCCGACCTTTACGTGCCAAGTAACAATTTCACCCTCGACAACACCTTCGCCAATATCCGGGAGACGGAATTCATAGGTGCCCATTCTCAATCCTCCTGTGTGGCGCGGATAGCCTTAGCAATGCGTTCAGGACTAGGGATATAATCCCACTCCGTCGTATGGGGGAAGGGTGTATCCCATCCAGTTACGCGAAGGATTGGACTTTCAAGATGGTAGAAACACCTTTCTTGGATACTTGCCGACATCTCTGCTCCGAATCCACTAGTCTTAGGGGCCTCATGAACAATCACACATCGTCCAGTCTTGCGAATAGAGTTGACGACAGTATCTCTGTCCCACGGTACGAGTGTCTGTAAATCAATCAATTCACATGAGACGCCGCTGTTTTCAATTGCCTGATGGCATACGTGTACCATTGTCCCCCAAGCAATTACCGTGCAGTCTGTGCCTTCCATCACGATGTTTGCTTCCTCTAAAGGAATACGAAACTCTCCTTCTGGAACCTCTGCATCCGGGTGACCTTTCCAAGTGGGCACGTTGTGGGGGTCGCCATAGAACGGTCCACGATAGCATCGCTTAGGCTCGAAGAAAATCACTGGGTCATTACATTCCACAGCTGATGTCAGTAATCCCTTAGCATTCTTTGGTGTTGAACAGTATACCACTTTGAGGCCAGGTGTGTGGGTAAACTGAGCTTCCGGTGATTGGGAATGATGGTGACCACCTCGAATGCCTCCTCCTGCAGGGGTTCGGAAAGTGACTGGCGTCCAGAATTCTCCCCCGGATCGGTGTCGAATCTTTGCAATCTCATTCACAATCTGGTCATAAGCTGGGAAGATGTAGTCTGCGAATTGTATCTCAGCAACAGGTCGTAAACCATTGAGCCCCATACCCATTGCCATAGAGGCGATTCCACCTTCAGCAAGTGGNGTATCGAATACTCGATGTGCACCGTGCTTNTCCTGTAGGCCGTCAGTGACACGAAAAACACCTCCNAANTAGCCCACATCTTCTCCGAAGACAAGTACNTTTTCATCTCNTATCATCAANTCNTCNAGNGCNGAGTTGAGNGCTTCAATCATGTTCATNTCGACCATGATAATCACTTCCCNANCTCCTCACGTTGTTCTTGTACATGCCAAGGAACGGTCTCGTAGACCTCTGTGAAAATTGTGGATGATGGGGGATAGGGGCCATTGGCGAGATCGCCATAGGATGTTGCCTCTTTGTATGCTGCTACAACCTCTCGATCAATGCGCTCTGTCATCTTAGTATGATCTTCCTCGGACCAAATTCCAATCTCAATCATGTGTGCCTTTAGTCTATCAATTGGGTCTCCACCAGGCCAGGCAAGATGGTCATCTTTGGGACGATATCTTGACGGATCATCGCTACTAGAGTGTGCACCGGCTCTGTAAGTATAGATTTCCAGGTGAGTAGGTCCATGTCCTGCAGATGCACGGTCTCTTGCCCACTTGGTTACAGAGTAGAGGGCAAGGAAATCGTTACCGTCAACTCGGATTGAAGGAATACCATAAGGAAGGCCTCTAGAAGCGAAATTTGGTCCCCCTGTTGCCATATTTGCGTGTGTAGAAATTGCGAACTGGTTGTTTACCACACAGAGAATGATTGGCGGTTTGTAGACTGAAGCGAAGTTAATTCCGTAGTGGTAGTCGCCTTGGGCACTTGTTCCATCACCGAGCCAAGTGATTGTAATTTGATCATCGCCTTTGTATGCGGATGCCATGGCTACTCCAACTGCCTGACTGAACTGTGTACCTACTGGACTCGAGATTGAGATGAAGTGGCCGTCGCGATAGGTGTAATGGACAGGCATCTGACGCCCCTTTACATTGTCTTCTTCGTTCCCGATACAGTGGTTCATCATGCTAACCATGTCGCGATTTCGTACGAATTGAGCTCCAGGTTGGCGGTAAGATGGGAATACCCAATCATGCATTTCCAGTGCCATTGTCTGAGCAATGGCGATTGCCTCTTCTCCGTATGAGCGCATGTAGAATGAGAGTTTTCCAGTCCTCTGTAGCTTCATCATTCGCTCGTCAAAAATTCGGAGACGAAGCATGTGCTCTAAACCTAGTTTGAGTATATCCTGATCAAGATTTGGATTCCATGCGCCTGATGCTTTGTTATTATCTCCTAGAACTCGGAGAAGTCCATACGCGTGTTCTTGGGAATCATCTGCTGAGCAGTCGATATCGAGGGTAGGGAGGTCTTCAGGTGTCCAAGTCCAGGGTGCGAAAACGGACTCCTCACCCGGACGACAAGGTGCTGTTGGAACACGAAATGGTTCTGATGTTGCCAGCGGCACCTCGTCAGGCATGATGTTTGCTAGTGAAGGAGTGGTAATAGTATTCCGCCATTAAATTCGCAACAATTTTTCTAACCAGAGATTTTTTTGACCACATTGTTTCCATATTCTTTCTGGATTTCCCAACCTTCAGGTAGAACGTTATTGTGCTTGAAATATTTGATCCATGTTCCAACAGATTTTGTTTTGATAAAATGCGGTTTTAATATTTCTGAAAGGAATTCATCCCATTTGAATATCGATTTTTTAGTACCAGAAAGTATCTTGCATAATTCAGTTCTGATAAATTCAATATTTTTTGCTGTAATCTTGAATTTTCTATTCTCGATTATACTGAATCCGGGCAGTATATCTTCGATTTCGATGGAGAATTTTTCAATTTTAGATTTGTCATTTTGAGCATCTTGATTAGTGATAATTTGATGGATTATAACGATTGATTTTTGATAAAATTGAGTCTCAACATTTTCTCCAAATATATCTGTAGACAATTTAGTTACCTTGTCAATTAACTCATCATCCCAAGAGAATAATTTACGTAAATCATATTGTTCAAATTTCTCTTCGATTTGATCAAAAATTCCCTCTAACTCATTGAATTTGTAACCCTCTTCAATTGTGATTTCCAGATCAATCTTTAGATTTCGATTGTTCCAATTTAATTGAAAGTTCAATTCAGGTAGATTTTTGGATATCTCAAGCTCGATATTAGCAATCAAATTATTCCTTTCATCCACTAGGGAATTATCGTTAACGGGTGGTGGTTCATTGTTCACAATGGGTGTTTTACTGTTCCAAATTGGTGCTTTGTTCCATTTACTCCATTTACTTGTACTTTTACCAGGTTGGTATTTCTTGTAATACTCATCTTTGGTTAGTGGTTTTCCATCAATTTCCTTGATTAAATCTCTCTCATTAATGCCATCCTTCCATCTCTTCCAGTCGTTTATAGACTTAGGCTCATATTTTTGTATGAATTGTTGTTTGTTGATCATAATCCCATCAATATAACGTCTCTGTTGTGCTCCTCTGACCATTCTTTCGAATTCTTTCTGATTCTGAATTACGTCCTTATTACTGGAAATTTGCGATTGATGTGACTTAATTTTTTGAATCCAATCTGGTATCAATAAATTACTTGGTCGAAGGACTTTACAGATCGTATCAAACTTTATTTTTTTTCCTTTTTGCCGTGGTTTCCAAACAACTGCTGAGTAACTTGTCATCCCCCCCTCTGCAGTGCCTATTCTCGCAGGAAGAATTCGCTCATTAAGCAGTTTAATACGCATCGGAGTGAAAATTTTGAGAAATGTCGCTTCCTTTACTTCCAAAAATATCACGGTTTGTAATTCATCTTTGATTTGTAATATTATATCGATTTCATAATCATTGCTTTTTGATGGTGAGAGAGAATTTCCATATTTTTCTGGATTAAAAAATTTGATTCCCTGGGCTACTTCGCCTACTTCGGGATGTGTAGAGGCAACGTGCGCAACCCATCGTTCAAGCCAGTGACCCTCGGTAATGGTCTCCTTTGGCTTATTTCGTAATTTTTCTTTACAATCCTCAAGGCGTAGATCTTTCAATTCTCGACCCAATGATTCATCGCCATAACTTTCCACATCATATACTAACCCTGAAGATAGGTATATTCGTTCTTTAAGTGTTATAAGAGGTGCATTTTCGACTTCCTCTCCGGATTCAAGATTTACTAGTTTTCCTTCACGAGTATTGTAGAGAATTTTGGCAAGCTTTGAAAACGACTTAATCAAGCATGAATTGGCAATCTTGCTACCAGAGTTGATGTGTACTTCTACTTCGTCTTGGTCTGAAATTTCGGATGAAATCCGTTCTGAAAAATCAATAGAAGAAAAGCTATTTTCAACTTCAAATTCATGGAAATTTAGAATGCTATTAGGGTCATATGGTAGCCAATCGAATTCTTCTTTCCATGGGCCTACGGCACCTAGTTCTCTTGCACTTCCATTGAACCAATTCCTAATTCGAACAGACATTTCTTCTAATTCTCTATTTTCTTGGCCCAAATTTTTGAGGATAATAATATGATTAATTTGTGCACGTGAATTGCTTATGGATACAGCAGTAGGAGTTGGATTCGAACGGTTGAGTATGGTAATGAGATGTTTTACCATATCAATCACTTCTCCCATTTTATGTACACATTTTTTGGAAGAGTTCTTTCCATCCGTCCCTTTTTTCTCTTCTTCTGCTTTTCATTTAGTATTACATCGAATGCAATTCCATTTACTCCGAAATCTTGGTTTATCCTCGAACAAGCACTAATTGGTGAATGCATGAAGTCCTCAATGAATCTCCTTCCGTCAATTGTGATTTTGCCGATCCCATTGAGAATCTCCACAGAAATTACGGGAATCTTATCTTGTCCCTTAACTAATGTACCATCATCCAATTCCCATCCTCTTGATGCCAAAAATTCAGATATAGTTGGTTGATTTTCTTTGTCAAGTTTCAATATTCTAGAATCTGTATGAAAAGTAAATGGCGTAATAAAACTAACAAGGTCAGATTCCAAGTGTTGCACCATTGCACCAACTTGCAATAATGTTCCTTGAGTAACCATAATTCCTGATTTCACATTTCCAGAATTTGTTGTTTTTTGAAATGATTTGAACCAAGTAATAATCTCAGAAGGGCTATCAAGACTGGGGATCTGGTGGAATGTTGTATTCTGATTATTTCTTTCAGAGAA
The DNA here is from genome assembly GCA_002712285.1 of Methanobacteriota archaeon. Classification (GTDB taxonomy): domain Archaea; phylum Thermoplasmatota; class Poseidoniia; order Poseidoniales; family Thalassarchaeaceae; genus MGIIb-N2. The sequence continues at coordinate 7,942 of PATC01000002.1, read as the reverse complement.
TTCAACTAGGTATGGGACAAAATCAACTAAATCTGGTGTGTGGAAAAGGGTATAATTTTCAGAAATTCCTGATTTTAATAATGAAAGCTGTGGCATCGGGGAATGCCCAATCATGGAGTATATCTGATTGAACATCATTTTTTATGAAATAATTCTTGAATAATAATTTTCTCTAACTAGAAGATTGTGTAAGTTTCTGCCTTATTTTCTCAACGTATTCAGAAATTAGTTCGGTTTCAGGAAAGAGATTGCAGAGTTAGTCGCTGATCGAGTTACTGCAGGGGCTGCTCCATATGCCTCGTCGCGTAGGAGTCCTGCCCGGAATGAGGATCGAACGAGGGGTCCACATGCAACGCCTCGATATCCCATTTTTCGAGCTTCAGCATCCCATTCAGCGTACCGTTCTGGTTCGGGAAATCGATCCACCGGTAGGTGCCTGTCTGTTGGTTGTAAGTATTGGCCTAGGGTGATCAAATCTACATCGATTTCTCGAAGTTCTTTCATTGTCGCTGTAACTTCCTCATCTTTTTCTCCAATACCTACCATGATACTCGTTTTTGTAAGGAGATCAGGGCGGAGCCGTTTTGCTTCTTCCAGAATTCTCTTTGATTGTGCGAACGTAGCTTTGGGGTCGCGGACAACCGAGTCGAGACGTTCTATACATTCCACGTTGTGTGCAAAAACTTCGAGAGGGGCTCCATCTAGTAGGGTGGCTAAGGCGTCAGTGTTGCCATCGAGATCACTGCAAAGAAGTTCAAGTCCGATGTCCGGGCGAATCTCATGAATAGCATCGAGGCAAGCACGGTAATGCGAGGCCCCTCCATCTGGGAGGTCGTCTCTATTGACGACAGTAATCACGACATAGTTGAGTGCCATATTCTTGACAGCATCAGCCAAACGTTTTGGCTCATTTGGATCTAGTGGGGGGGGTGCTCGAATTGTACCTACTGCACAGAATCTACATCCTCTTGTACATTCTTCGCCTGCGACCATGAAAGTTGCCGTCCCTCTACCCCAGCAGTCGTGAATATTGGGGCACCTTGCCTCCTCACAAACAGTATGAAGTGAGCCCCCTTCGATAGTTTCCTTGGTCGCATTGAATCTAACTTGGTCCTCGCCGGTAGGTAAACTGGTTTTGAACCACGAGGGGAGCCGTTTTCGTTGAGCACGCCGTTTTTCAGAAGCCGACATTGTAGTGAATCCTCCGCCACATCCTCCCTTGATGGGCTCCTCTTGCTCTGCCATTGGCAGCCGAGTGGGTCCCATGAAAACATCTCTTCAATCACATCCGATTAACCGTTCGGAAAGAACCCATGGTTACATCGGCACGCTCAAACCAATGAGCATCTCCGTAGATGTATGGGTAATGGCGGTGTGCTCGTCACTGGCGGTTCACGTCGGATTGGACGAGCCATTGCTCTACAACTTGCAAATGCAGGCTACCCAATCGCAATCCTCACACGTAGAATATCTGATGATGGCATAGCTGTCGTAAAAGAGATTGAAGCCCTGGGAGTCAAAGCACTGTTGATTGAAGGTGATCTTTCAAACGAGGCAACACTGAGAGGAGTATTCACACAGGCTGCAAATACTCTGGGTACTATGATTGGTCTAGTTAACTGCGCCTCACTTTTTGAATGGGATGATATTCAAACAATTTCTTATGATTCGGTTTTGGCACATTCTGCGACAAACCTTGCGGGACCATTGGTTCTAATTTCGGAACTCATCGTTCATTTAGAACAAAACCATGTAGAGAATGGAAGTGGATGTATCGTAAACATACTTGATCAAAAATTAGTCGCACCTCATGGGGACCATCTTTCCTATACGGTTTCGAAATTTGCACTTGAAGGTGCTACTCGTGCCCTTTCGCGTTCTATTGCTCCAACTGCTCGAATAAACGCAGTTTCACCGGGTCATACTTTGCCGAGTCCAGAGCAAACAGAACGAGGATTCCACCTTGCACAATCACAAAGTCCGTTGGGTTATGGTCCGATTCCAGAGGATATTGCGCAAACTGTTCTGTTGTATTTCTCAGTCCCTTCATTGACTGGCCAAGTCATTACAGTGGATTCTGGTGAACATCTAATGAATCGAGGTCGAGATGTTGTCTTTGAGACGGAGGAGTCAGAATGAGATACAGCGTTCTCAATGAAATGCTAGAAAATCATCATTCAGACCTGACTTCTCTTTTCATTAGAGATTGGGTCATGGATATCGACATTGGAATCTTTGAACACGAGATTGGAAATCCACAACCGGTGTCTATTGATTTAGAGGTTCATATCTCTGGCGCAGATGCTCCTGAACGAGATGAAATTGATGCTGTCATTGATTATGATTACATGAGGGCAGTCGTAGCTCGAGTTCTTGATTTCAAGAGATACAATCTTCTTGAGACACTAGCATCAGAAATTCTCGATGGATGTATGATGCCTAGCGAAGTTATCGGTGCAGCAGTTACTGTTACCAAGCTTTCAGTCCTCGAAGATGGTGGTCGGATTGGTTGTACTCTTACTCGGATGCGGTAAGATTAGTTTTGTAATGCTTCTAACAGTCGTTCTAAATCACTAGAATTAGTATCTTCAGGTAGGCTAAATCTGAGCGATCTCATTGCAGTATCTGCATCGATGCCCATGGAGGTTAGGACATGAGAAGGTTTGCCTGCTGTTGAGGAACAACCGCTAGCAGGGGATGCAATTATGCCCTTTTCCTCAAGATATTGGATTCGAATTTCGGCAAAATCTCCCGGAATACTAGCGCATGTGATGCCTGGTGCACGAGGTTCTGTTTCCCCATGTACTATCCCTCCTGCCGAGCGAATTGTTTCTTCAAGTCGAGAATGATGATTATTCCATAATTCTGTATTTTTAATTCGATTCAATTCCGCTTCGTTACAGGCTGCAGCAAATGCACGCACTAGGCCTACAGGTACCGTTCCTGAGCGGCGCCCTCTCTCTTGCCCTGAGCCGTGAATTAGTGGTTCGATTCTAACGCCAGTACGAATCCAAAGTGCTCCTACACCAGATGGTCCTCCACTGGTTTCTGAATCAAGGATAATTGCATCCGAGTGACGTGTCAATGGTTCTAATTCTATGCGGCCAATGGCTCCTCTAGCATCAATTATACGTCGTGCATGAGGGTAATTTTCCTGAACGTTTTGAGACCATTCATGAATATTGAGAAGGACTCCAGTCTCGATGTTAATCGCGGATGTAGCACTAGATACAACTTCTCCGTCGCCTTGGATGGATCGTATGGCATTGAGAATACTGAGGTGTGAATCGGATGTGGCTATGCTTTTGTTTCCTTTACGACGCTGTGCTGCAGCTAGCCCCTTAATCGCCCAATTAGCAGCTTCATCTGGACCGCTGGTGAACCAGATGTTGCCTCCGGGTAGTAAGGACTCGATTTTTTGACGTGCTTCTTCGATAGCCATAGATGAACTATCCGAGTATTTACTTGAACCAGAAGCGGGATACACGGTGCCTTTGGACCATTTCATTATTTCATCTCTAGCGATTGCCCGAAGTCGTTGAACCGACAGGATATCGGTTACGAAGAAATCCCCCTCCATGTGGGTGCCAAAGCATCATCGATGAAATACTTGCACGTTCTGAATTCATGTAATGGCATGGCGAGCATTTGGGTCCAATAGGGCTGAAGATGGTGTTCTTGAGATATCTGTCCAATCTACGATGAGGATAACGGAGGACCTTGGGGCAGTCACAATTTCAATTGGCGATGCTAATGCGCGTTATGAAACAGGTGACATTCTCGCTATTCGCACACAACGTATCGAACGAACGCTGGTGCCTGCTTGGCGTATTGTTCTCGAGAGCCGAGAAGGCCCTAGTGATCTGATTACTTTGGGTTCTGAGAGTGATGCACTTTCAGTTGCTGAAGAAATAGCTAAACTTGGACATTCTCGTCTCATAGAACATACTGGCCGAATAGTCGAGCGCGATGAACATGGCTTGACTGTTTTACAACAGATTGCTCGTCATCCAACTCGCTGGCCGCGTCCTCAAAGGACACCTTCGATGAGAGGTTCTGTGAAGTTGGAGGATGATTCTGTTGTCATGGATCTCCCGAGCGAAGTACAGACCTCAGGTTTCCTAATTACTGCTCTTTTATTCGCCTCTACATTGCTTGCAGGTCCGATGTTCCTTCTTGTTGCTGGACAAATTGTAGGCTATGGGAGATCTACCCTTATCTACGGCTGGGCAGGCACTTTCCTAATCGTACTCGTCATCATAGCCTTCCTTAACCAATCTTCTAGGGCTTTCGAAGGCAAACATCGAGTGGTCATACGTAGGAATGAAGTTACAGTTTCGGGACGATTTCTTGGACTCATACCCTTGCCTGCCGAGTCTTTCCCTCTGGATGATTTCCGTGATATCGATGCTACACAAGCATGGGGATTGACGCTTCTCTTCGGTTCGAGGAGGATAAGATGCGATGTCCCTGCAATCGAAGGTCAATGCCTTATTGGAGAAATGATTGATGCACTGAGGGGTGCCGGTGCTCTACCTTTCTTCGCAATTAATGATGAAGAAGAATAAGGTGCGGGGGGAGGGATTCGAACCCTCGAAACCTTACGGTGCCGGGACTTAACCCCGGTGCCTTTGACCTGGCTGGGCGACCCCCGCAATACTCCGTTACCCTTCTCATTCAAGAACAAAGCGACGCGAATGCCCACTGTTGCGGACATCGACCCACAAACCGTTTAACGCCCGGAGTGCCACCCCTTGTCTGATGAGCGGCCAGCATGTGGTAAATCGGTCGGCCCGAGCAGCCCTATTTCTCGTCATAGTGATGCTTCTTTCACTGGCTCCAATGTCGTATCATGGTGACACTTCTGTTTTGCAAGAAGCTCCTAGTCCAAATCATGTCAGTACGCAGATGTATGATTACCAAATTTATGTTGCTCAACCAAATTCCACTGCAGGAGGTGACGGTTTCCTGACTACTCAAGAACCATCAAGCGGTGGCCAGAAAAATATCGTCGTTAGTGAAGAGACGGCTCAGTTCAAGTCACCTCGAATGCTCACAGATTTATTTGTTGAAGGCTATTCAGGAAAGGTTCGTATCAAGATGTTCCATACTGTGGAAGCATCAAATCCTGGAGTAAATGCAACCTATACGTTTACTTTGGTGAACGGAGGTGATGCTTGGTCAGATACAGTTCGCATAGAAGCATGCGAACGTACTCTATTCAGCGGTTGTCCAGTATTGGAAGCCAGTGCAGAGATTGGAATTCCAGCAGATGGATTCACCATTGATGAAGATGAACAGTTAGTTTTGGAGATTAATGCAGATATGGAAGGATGTCAAGACCAGAATCCAGGTAATGGATTGCCAAGTTCGGATTGTTCTGCAACCATCTTTTTCAATGACATCGAAGGCACGAGTGATCATACAAAGCTTGAGTTCAAGTCGAACGCTTTGTCGGAAAGTTTGCTCATGGTTCAGCGTGATGGCGCTGAGCTTGTAGATGGTGCACAGTTGGATTGGTACCCGAATGATTCCCCCGAGAATCGTCTGATGCAGTTCCGCTTCCAAGTCGAGAGTGCTTTCGGTCGTTTTGATATCAATTCTGTTCGCCTTAGCCTTGTAGACCCGAGTGGGATAATGAAGGTCGATCAACCTCTTAGTGACTCACTTGATGGTGTTGATGATACATTCTGGGCGATTTCAGGCATTTTCGACTGGGAGTATTCACGCGGTTCTATGACTCCCGGTGAGTACCTTGCTTCACTTGAGGTGACAGATATCCAAGGTCATACTATCGTGGTTGAACATGAAGATCTTGTCATGAAACAGTTTGGTGTATCTCTTCTTCATGGAGATGATGCCGATCGCTCAGTAGAGTATATTGCCCCCTCTCAGATAACGGTGATTCCATTACAACTCCAGCACAGGGGTTCTTCGGGTCAGTTAGATGTTGACCTCCAAGTAATTACAAATTTTAACAGCAATTGGAATGTCAGTTTCGATGCACCTGGGGGGTATCTTCTCAATGAGGGTGGCGCAATCATCAATCCAATTCTCACTATTGAATCACCTCAAGATCTTCGCAATGCTCCCCCTCAGTTGGTGATTCGCGCCGTAGGGGAAGCAATCGTTGATGGTTCGCCAGAAATTGTTGCAACGGAGACATTGTACCTTGATCTCGAAAAGGTCGATACTTACGCGCCACCATTGACAAGTATTTGGAACGAAAATCGAACTCAGCAATATGACAATAGTTCTCGCCCTGATTCATTTGATACGAGTGTCCCTCGTTTTGTGGAAGATGGAGAATTTACAGTATTCATCATGGAGATTTGGAATAATGGATTCGACGAAGATGAGTTCCGAATTGATATTCTTGAACGCTCCAAGTCGATTATTCAGATTGTAGATAATGATACAGGAGTTGTAATTGTCGAAGATCTCGGTGATGGGACATACCACACTGACTCCATAAATCGACATATGACGGAAGTCCTTCAGATTAGAGTCAAGCCATCCGGTGACCGTGATGACTCTGATCAGGGACTGGTTCGTTTCGAAGTTGCTAGCGAGGGCAACTCAAGCAAGGTTTCTGAAGTAGAATTCACTATTCAAAGGACATTTGGTGTTCGAGCAGAACCTGTATTTGATTGTGACAGTGTACCTCTTGGGACTGTCAATCAGACCACTTGCTCGGATGGTATGTCTATGCGAGTTCGTGTCACAAATAGTGTAAGTGATTCAACGACTAGTACTAATTGGCGTCTCGTCAACCCTGCAGATTTACAACGTAACATTGACTCGGATGAGTCCTACTCGCAATGGGAGTTCAAGATTGTCGATAATAGCGGTGATAGTATTCCATACCTTACTCTCGCACCTCAACAGTCAGGCGAAGTAATCCTTGAGATTGACCCTCCTGACCAGGTCAAGATGGATAGCCATGTACTCTATTTGAGGATAATTGAAGCAGATGTAGAAGATGATCCAGCGTATTTTGACATGCAGTTTATTGTTGAAATTGGGCCAGGTAATGTCCAACTTGAGATTGTCCAAGTATCTGCAGATGCTCCAATTAATGCGGGTGAAGAAAGAGATATTGTATTCCGTGTAAAGAATCTTGGGAATCAGCCTCAGTTCGTTTACGTAGATGTTGACTGTTCCTCCAGTTCTATTGCTTGCACTGGTTGGGACTCAGACATTCGCGGTACTGGTAATCTCTTGACGATAGAGGCATACGGGCAAGAGGATTTCACCGTAGAGATTAGTTCGCCACCCAATGCTCGTTCTGGAGAACGTGTCGAATTCACTGTTGTTGCTGAACCACAAACTCTTGCGGGGCAAGGCTCTGTTGATGATGAACAAATGTCTTCGGCCAATTTGGTAGTCACTATGACCGTTGAAATTCCTGATATCATTACGGCTCTGATGAATGAGATTCTCAATCCTAGTCCAACGATGCTTCTTGTCTTCATTGTGGCCCTGATAACTATCGTGTTAGGTGTACAGAATCGTCGAAATCGTCGCCGACTTGCTAACCTAGCTTACGATGAGAATACTGTCAACGAAGAAGATGATGATGAAGGTGAATTGGATGAAGACGAATTTGATTTCGATCTACCTGATGCTCTCGGTTCTGAAGATGATTTCTCGGAGGACGAATTTGAGATTGAATTTGACGATGATGACATCGAACTTCTCGAATGAGATAATCGCTTCACTCGTGCAGGCGTATGAACTACGCTCCATTTCCCTTAAGTCCCTACGTGAGCCCCTGAGGGTTGGTTAGGGTCATGTCTGGTGCTCAGTTCGTTGTTAGGAATCCGGAATCTCGTGCAAAGGCTCGCTCGATTTTTCTTGTGATGTTGATGATCATTTCTAGCCTTGCAGCCTTTGAGTTCGCCGCATGGGAAGCATATGCATCCTCTGACGCAGATGGTGA
>PATC01000001.1 GCA_002712285.1 Methanobacteriota archaeon | reverse complement strand
CAGCAGCTAACGCAGCTAGACCGTATTCCTTCCAACCTACCCATGCTGCTCCTCCATCCATGAATCCAATATCGGCATTACCAAATCTGAGAGCCTCAAGAATTGCTCCTTCAGAACTCACATCATAAAGTTCTACATTTACGCCCAACCTGTTAGAGAGACGATCCGCTAGAATCTGAGGGTTTTCATCCACGTTTGTGTATGTATCCCTGACCTCATATGCGATTCTGATTGTATCCTTAGTAGGTGTAGAATTTGATTCAATACCATAGTTGCCACCAAAATATGCCTGAATACCAGGAATATTTCTGATGGCTGCCGAATATGTTCCGAGGTGGGCTTCAGTACCCCCTACATCCACAATTCCGCGTGGTGAATTTACAATATCATTGAGTATGTCGTCGCCAACTTCGTCATCCTCCATCGCTACCAATGCAGCCCGCACAGCGTCAGCTTTCTCAGTGCTCATCAATGCTGGATTATACATGATTGGATGGCCTGGGGCTTTGCCAAATAGAGGCAATTCGTGATACAATTCAGGATCTAAACACCATGAGTTACTGTCTTTACGATCTACGCAATAGTAATCGAGAGTTGTATCTGCGACAAAAGCAATATCGCCACGATCTTCGGAAAGACAACGAAGTGCACCCTTGTAACTGTAGTACAATTCTCCGGACTCTGGGATTGAGGCATTTTCATTGAAGTAATTGAAAATCGTATTTCTCATCGAATCAACATCATTTGGATCTCCAATTACATTCGCATATCCATTACCAATGAGATAACCCATGGGAAGTAACATTCCAGCCGATTTCAACCAACCAGTATGACACGACGTCTTGCCCTGGAAAAGGGCAAAAGGATCGGTGATCGAATCATTATCTAAATCAGCGGCGGCAATATCAGAGTCAGCCATCACAACTGCTCTGGCTCCATACCATGTTCGGCCATCCGGTTTTGTCTCAGAGGCGAGCACCCCGAGGTCGTATTGTTGCCATCCGATCCATGCAGCGCCACCGTCCATGAAACCAATGTCTGCATTTCCGAAACGCAATGCCTCCATAGCTGCCCCTTCGGAATCAACAGGGTACAGGCTTACGGGAGCATTCAACTTCTCGGCGAGGTAATCTGCTAAGCGTTGAGGATTGTCATCAATGTTAGTGTAGGTGTCCTTCACTTCGAATGCAATAACTAGGCTGTCAACAGGATTCTCAGCCACGCCATCATCCGCAGTCAGGGTTCCGTCGTCTGATAGGCACCCTGCAGACATCCCAACGACCATTAGGACCGCTAGTGAAACTGCTCTTGTTTTGTTCGATATCATCTCATTCATTCCCTTTTTATCACACTGCAGCATACGCAGCCCACCGTCCCCGTCCGAGGACATTGAGAGTTGGATAGCCTCCCAAACGGATCAACCGGTAGACCGCGTACGGTGCGTGTTCGCGATTGTTCTACTACTCTCCTCAGGAGTAAGACCCAATGTCATCGGCAGTGATGCCGTAGTGAGCCCATACAGGAGCTAGCCAGGCTGACACATCATATGATGTTCCAAGTTGGCTTGCATCTGTTAGGTTGAGTAGTGAGTTCATTTGTGTAGCGCCATAGTTGTTGTAATACATCGGCATGCCAGTAGAACCGACTGCGCCGAATCCTTCGTTACACTGGGATTCGTTCACACCAGTAGCAACTGTGTGACTAACAACGTTGTAACATCCAGTGAATGCAGGTCCGCCACCCATAGAGAAGTCGGTATACCATGAGAAGTTATCACAAACAGTAGCATCAACAGCATCTCCAACGTAAGCCATTGTGTGGGTCTTGTTGTTGTAGCACGCATCGGTGTAGTCAGCAGCGTAAGCTTCGATGGTCTTCCAGAAAGCGTATCCTTCAGCCTGATACTTAGCAGCATCAGTGCTGGAATCCATCTTGTATGTGTACTTCAGGACTGCTTGAGAGTATGCAATGATCACGTTCTTGACGACGACGCCAGCAGCATCATTGTAACCAGTGCTGTCGTTTGTCTGTAGAGCAGCAAGTCCACCGACCATCGCGTCTGTGATAGCATGGGTGGTGTTGGCTACATCCCCAAATGATGTTGTTGTCTTGGTGCCGAAGTCGTTGGCTCTCTTGTTGAGAGTCGATACTGGCCCACAGCCAACGTTCTCATCAGGACCATGGAAGAATGCCCATCCTTCGTCCCAGTTGTGAGGTGCTCCAGAGTCATTGTTTTCCCAGTTGCCTGCCTCAGCCTTGTTGACTGCAGTGTTCAACTCGTGGATGGTGTATGCGACCATTGCCATGTTAGCAGTTAGCTTAGCAACACCCTGGTATCGAACAGTGTCGGATGTGCCCTCAAAGTCACCAGTTCCGTCTAGAGCAGCCATAATGTGAGCATCGATTGCACCATTCATGCCGTAGTATGAATCGTAGTTGTGCTGCTTACCTGTTGCTGCTGCGAAACCAGCGAGAGTGCGGTAGGATCCATCACTCTTGGGGGCGTTCTTGCCGTTCTGGTAAACGTCCTTCGCAGCGGTCCACTGACCATTGCTAGCGTAGGTCTTGATGTCGCACATGTCAGCCATCAAAGAACGATGGTTGTCCACGTTGGATGCGTATGTGTAGCCTCCATCTTCAGAGTCCATTGTGCTAACTGCAGCACCGCCACTAGATGAAGAATCGCTGCTGCTCCCATCAGAAGAACTCCCGTCAGATGAGCTGCTGTCTGACGAGCTGCTGTCTGACGAGCTGCTGTCTGACGAGCTGCTGTCTGACGAGCTGCTGTCTGACGAGCTGCTGTCAGATGTGCTGCTGTCAGATGTGCTAGTGTCAGTAGTTGTGTCAGTAGTTGTGTCAGTAGTTGTGTCACTTGACGTATCGTCGTCCGCAACGCACCCGGCGAAAGCCGCCATTAGCATCAACAAAATCAATGTCATTCCTTGGAGTGTTTTCGTTTTCATGTTGTATCAATTCCACGCGAGTTTAGGTTCGCCTAATCCGTCCGAGAAGCATTTCCTATATGATATTTTGTCGAAGTTTAGGCTCACCTAAAAGTTAGCAGAATTCAAAGCCAGATGTCACTTCAAAACTATCAAAGAACACTGGAATGACAGGGGAATCAAAGCAGGTGGGACCCATTGTGAAGAAAGAAGGAATTGCCAGAGGTTTGGGGAATTCAAGTCCCGTATATCGAATATCGTTATGTGTAATTCTAATTGTTTCAACCATTCTTCGATTTCGAGGATTGGATGTAGAATCTTTCTGGCTCGATGAATTAACTACACTAGACGCAGTGAATGGAGGGGACTGGAGAGACACAATGGAAGGGTGGCTTTCGATGGTAGGCATGGGAACCTGGCTACTATATTGGTGGGCACAAATAGTTGGAACTGAATCTGATTATGCACTTCGATCAGTGAGTGCAATCGCTGGAATACTTCTGATATTCATTGTAAGCGAATTTACTCGCAAGCATGCTGATGAAAAAGCAGGTATTATCGCAGCAGGAATGATGAGTGTCTCATATCTCTCGATACTTTACAGTCAAGAATTTCGACCCTATATGTTTACCACACTTTTCATCTGGATTTCGCTCTATCTAATACGAAAGCCCGAGAGATTGTCAAAAATACAGATTGCAATTTGCATCACATTACTGACACTAGCATACTTGATTCACTATCTCGCAGGCTTAGCTATCGTATTGGGTCTATTTTGTGATTTCTTAATTCGTATCAAGAGTACAATTGCGAATCGCGATACAAAGAAACCATTCCAGTTCAGGAAAGAAATCCGCGTTTATCTAAACTCCTTACATGGTCAACGATTGATGATATGCTTCTCGTTAGCGTCTGTTGCGATTTTCATGCTCGAGAAGATGTTTCTTGACTCATCAAGCACAAACCATAGTATGTGGATAAATGACACACCAAGAAGACCAGTAGTTTCCCTGTTCGATTATTTTGTAGCATTTGATGATCGAGGGTCAATCACAGATATTGCCGAATCATTGTGGTACTTTGTACTTCTTTCCCCATTAGTATTGTACCTACATCGGAAAGTGAAAACTGAACGGGAAATAGAGGCGGAAATTGAATGGTTTGTTTGGGCTGTTGGAGGTGGGAGTATGTTATTGGTTGTGATTTACTCTGCACAATTTCGGCCACTTTGGGTATCTAGATACTTCGTCTTCTCAATGCCAGCTTGGTATATTTTGTTTGGGGGGTCCATTTCCAAAACCATAGATTTACTGGGGACTGTGTTCAATTCTCAATCTCAAAGAAGTAATGTAGACAGTTCAATAAATGGTTCATGGATAGTTGCACTGGTATTCACTACAATCTTTGCTTCAAACAGTTTGCATTGGTTAGTGAATGATTTCGATTATTATGAGCAAGGAGGACGGTGTGATTTCAGAGGAATGAGTGAATGGTTGGATGAAAATACACCTGAAAATCAGGATGATGTGTTTATTGTGAGTCAACCATATTCTAGATTCTGGGAGCTTTATCTGGACAGAATGGNTAGTGATGTTGANATNGANACNCATGGNAGTTGGGGNGATNTNGGNATCGGNCAACTGATGCCGATTATCGATGACGAATCAGATTCAGTAATACACATTCGAGGTCACAAAAAGGACATGTGGAATTACGATGAGNTAACATTCGTTCTCAATGGNAGTTATGAATTNGANCAGAGTTNCTACTTCACNGANGGGCAAATAGANGTGTACNAGAGAGTGCGTTGGNTNGATNNTTAATCGCACCAACTGGGCTTCTGTTCGTCGTAGGATTCAATCATACTAGCAACGTCGAAATTTGAATCATCTGGAAGCGTAGATGAGCGAATTAAACCAACACAACTATCTTCAAAATCCTGTGTTTCACCATCCAACTCTATTGAATCCCATTTCATCCACATCAACATCTTGTCTTCGGAGAATTGGACTCTGATTTCCTGNTCAATAGTGTACATCTCCTCTGTCCCATTTTGAGTCATCCATTCGCCTGTCGATGTAATGCTTAGAGTGCTTGANTCCAATATCCAATATGATTGACGTTGGAAACCATCATCATAAATCCCATTGGCCATGAAAGTCACTTGTCCCTGNTCCGCCTTTGTCCATTCCCCCTCTATGGATTGAGGTGTTTCTGGTATACTAAANGCAAACAATATCAACGCGGAAAGCACTAGTATTCCTGAAATCGGGAGCAAAATTTTCTCATCATTCTTGACTCTGTTNAANATCTCGGAAATCCACACCCATATTGTAGCAATCAATTCGACTAACCTATCAACCAGAGATTTTCCGTTATTGTCATTCATTTCATTATGCATCTCATTCTGCGGTTTATCAGATTGATTTTCCATTATCGAGAGTATTGCTTTCGCTAATTCATTGACAGAATCATTGGATTCATGGATTGACCTTGTTTTTTCTACGCTAGTGAATTCAGGATAATATTGTGTAGTGAATTTCAGAGCNTCACTATGGCTGTATCCCTCTGAGATGAGATTTTTGTAATACTCCTCATCAGGCCCCATTGAGTCAAACCTCCGTCAAATCCATTTTTTCTAAATCCAACTCTTGGGAGTCATCGTAACCCCAATTCAAAATTCCACTAATNGAGGCCAAAAACCACAANATTAGCGGAGGAGCCAATTGGAAACTCAGTGAAAAACTGTAGATGAAGGGAGGAGTTAACTGAGCACTGATTGAAAATGAATCTCCATCCTGCACTAGTGCGTCAACCAATATCCAGAGGAAGGTAGACCCGGCCACGATTGCGACCATTCGAGCCTGACTTCTTCCTTCCGTGAAGAAGTATAGGCCCACCAAGACAGCAGAATTCAACAAAGCAAAAGTTGCGTATCTGAATTCCTCCGAATTTGCTTCAGAAGTCATCAAAGGAACNAGTGCTAAGAAAATAGTATGCGGTACTCCAACAATCACAATCCAAATTTTGGGGTTAAATANCGTGCGCANATCAANATCNAATAATTTCTCAAGATTCATCATTTATTGCCTCCATTTTGGTATTTTCAAGGTGGCTCTTTGTCCTACTACGAACAATGCCGTATCCGAATGTTATTGCTGAGGAAAAGAGTAAGATGAANATAAGCGGGAGTCCTCCCAAACTAACCGTGCCAGAGGCTGGTTCAGAATATTGAGACGGTGGAACNGATNCACTAGTTCCGGANTCATTTGGATTTCGATCTATCAAATCTATGAAACCGTCGCCATCGTCATCATTGTCTCTGTTGTTCCCTATTCCATCACCGTCCGTGTCCTCCCATTCAGTNGGATTTAATGGAAAAGCATCAAACNCATCNACAACGCCGTCGCCATCATCATCAAAATCCAATCGGTCATCTATACCATCATTATCGAAATCCGAGTTACGANCAGAATCTAAGGGGAAATCATCCTCATCATCAGGAATCATGTCGTTATCATCATCCAAGTCGGCGTTGTCGCCAATTCCATCGCGATCGCTGTCCTTCCATTCACTAGCGTCGAATGGGAACATGTCGTCAACATCGTTTATGCCATCATTATCGTCATCTGGATCGTAGAAGTCACCCATGAAATCTCCATCAAAATTACTTCTTTCTGACTGATTAAAGGGGAAAGCATCGGATACGTCAGGTGTCCCATCGTTATCATCATCATCATCCTCGATATCGGGAATACCATCGCGATCAAAATCAGGTGCCGCATTTTGATCAATATCGAGCTGATCGTCTGAGGCATCAGATATGCCGTCATTATCGTCATCCATGTCTTCAACCAAATTAGTTGAGCATCCGGCTCGGATTACATCTGGCTTACCATCCATATCAGAATCAGTATCAGCACAAGGATCGTATCGGAATGCATCTTGGTCATCCTTCACGCCATCGTTATCATCGTCATCATCTGTGTTATCACCAATACCATCTGAATCAGTATCAAATTGCTCAGAAGCATTCAATGGGAAATCATCCATTGTGTCGGGAACACCATCATTGTCATCATCTTCGTCGAGATTATCTCCTCGCGCATCACCATCAAAATTCGATTGCTCTGAAGGATCAAGGGGGAAGGCATCTTGATCATCATTTACACCATCACCATCATCATCAAAATCTGAATTATTACAAAGTCCATCTCCATCAGTGTCGACTGTTTCATTCGAATCAAG
Organism: Methanobacteriota archaeon; assembly: GCA_002712285.1. Taxonomy (GTDB): domain Archaea; phylum Thermoplasmatota; class Poseidoniia; order Poseidoniales; family Thalassarchaeaceae; genus MGIIb-N2. The sequence continues at coordinate 49,192 of PATC01000001.1, read as the reverse complement.
TGGGCAATCATCATCGATATCCTTTACCCCATCTCCATCATCATCATCATCCGCTGCATCGTCTATGCCATCCCCATCGGTATCCGTTGGAGCCTGTCCACTTCCACCATTGCCTGAACCAGAGTTGCCATTTCCATTCCCACTACCACTTGAGGAACTAGAATCGCTGGAACTTGAATCACTCGAACTTGAATCACTCGAACTTGAATCACTCGAGCTTGAATCACTGGAGTTTTCATCTTCATGCGAATCTGTGTCTTCACATTCACCAGGGTAATCTGAATCGGAGGGGTCGTCCTCCTCATCCCATTCGCATCGGTTGTCAGAGTTGCAACTAGCTTCGTCTCCTATGTCTTCGCAATGGTCGCGACCACTAGTATTCTGGGAAAGATTGGCCTCGTAGAGAATTTCTCCACCAAAGGAGAACATAAACGGCATCAGTAGGATTAGAACAACAGCAGCCGAACTGATCCTCACTGGATTCCCCATGATTATCTCCGAGATACACCAATAGATTAGGATTACCTAAACCAAGTTCAATAACAAGAAAAGAATGCCGAATACCTGAGAAACTCGAGTTCAAAGAGGGCAGTTACATGAGAATGAAAGAGATGATTCATTCATTCATTTTGATTCTAACTTCAGCGATAATCGCTAACAATATCCTAGACGGCCTCCTTTCTAACATCGGAATTTGGCACTTGTTAGCAATTGGTATTTCGATTGTTATTTACCAAAATATCTATCAAGATTCGAGATTTTCGAATCTCAGTACTGTTTTCGGAGTGTTCATTGGGTTGAGATTCACCGCAATTACTTCCACTCAGGGGTGGCTCTTTGGAGATCAAACCAGTGTATTGGATTCGATTGATGCGGGTTGGATAACTTACACTAGTGCTCCATTTGCAGGAATCTTTGTTTTCTTGTTAATTCAGGTGTTTTTTCAAGAAATTAAAACGGATGAAGAATCGGAATAGGTAGAATATCCAGCCGTTTTTTTTGGGCACGCCTAAAGGGGAATAAGTATCATATACGGCTGTCATTTCGGACGTTTTAGGCAAGCCTAAACTGGTTGTGTAATTCCATGAGGTGTGCGATATCACAATCAAACTACATTCCATGGAGAGGTTATTTTCAATTGATTTCAGAGGTTGATGTTTTCGTTTTCTATGACGATGTGCAATACACGAAGAGAGATTGGAGAAGTAGGAACCGAATTATGACCCCCCAGGGACCAATTTGGTTGACAATACCTGTCGGGAAAAATCGTAATCGCACTATCGAAGAGGTTCTATTGCCCGAAGGAGAATGGAGAACAAATCATCTTGAAACAATTCGGCGAGTTTACTCCAAACAACCACATTTTGAGGCCGTGATGAACATAATTGAACCATGGTTCAAAAATAAAGAGATTAATACTCTCTCTGAATTCAATCAGGGTTTAATCCAAGACATATGTTCATTCCTGGGCATAAATACTCGATTCATTCAATCATCAAAACTTGGAATCGAAGGTGGTCGAGTTGAGAGATTAATAGGCATCTGTAAATCGATCGGAGCGGATGAATATCTTTCAGGGCCTGCTGCAATGAATTACATTGGCGATGAGTTCAATGATAGTGGAATCGAAATGTTGTGGATGGAATATGGGCCGTTTCCAAAGTATGCACAGATAGGGCCTGAATCCGGCGATGAAATGTCAATTATCGACACAATGATAATGCTCGGAGAAAGTGCATTAGATACGACCAATGTTATTCCGTTTCATCAGAAGATGATCGGATTACGTACCTCGGAACACCTCTCGATTCGAGGTAAATTCGGCCAATATACTCTCCAATGATTCCGAGGAACAAGAGATTTAGGCCAGCGAAGAAACTGGTTAGGAAAGCAATTGATGTCCAACCTGGTGCTACCTCATCTACAATTACGAAATTTAGAATAGTGTAGAGTCCAATTCCTAGGGAGAATAATCCTGAAAATACTCCTATAGTGATTGACAAACGAAGAGGCGTAAATGAATAAGTCAATATTCTATTCATCGCCAATTTCAACGATTTGAAGAAAGTATAGCCAGTCATTCCAGCGACTCTATTACTTCGTTCCACATCTACCATAGCAAATGGAATCTTAAGAGAATAAAGGAGGGAAAAAGGAGTTCCAGTGCTTTCCTTTACTGAATTTAGTTGATTCACAATGCTACGGTCCATGACCCTGAACGCACCTAATCCTGGATCTACTTTGAATGGAACTAATAGGTTAGAAACAATGGAAAATAGACGACTAGAGAACCTTTTGATGATATTGGAAGAGCGAACTCGACTCCTAGCAATGGCTATGGGGACATCCTGTTCAAACATCTGCTCAGTTATCCGAATAATATCTTCAGGTCGATCTTGAAGATCTGAATCCATAACTGCAACTATATCTGAATCTGTGAAGGTTAAACCTGCAGATATTGCTTGGTGTTGTCCGAAATTCCCTGCAAGGCGAACCAATCGGATTCTATTTTCTTGTTTCGCGATTTCTTCAGCAATCTGGAATGTTGAATCTGAAGAACCATCATCAACAAGAATCAAGTGTACGGATTTGAATCTAAATTCGAGTTCAGAGAAGACTGCTGAGCAAAGCGGGCGAACAACTTCTTGATCATTGTACAGTGGAACTACCACATCAATTGACGTGTTCTTTAGTCGCCCCATTGAACCTACCGAAAAGATAGGATGTAATAATCAATCACATTGAATTATGAAGATTAGACAATACCGGGTAAGAGTACTACAATATAGAGGATGAGCCGGCATGAATACTATCCTTGAATTAAACGAAGTACGCCATATTTATCCCAATAATCGAGCTACAAAAGCATCCGCACGTGCTAGAAGCGTCACTCCACCAAGACGAGGATTGATAGAAGCAGACCTTCGCTTAGAGAAAGGGAAAATTTTGGGCTTAGTAGGTCCAAATGGTGCTGGGAAAAGCACATTGATGTGCGTGCTTGCTGGCATACTCTCACCTCAGAAGGGTACAATTCGTCTGAATGGGAAGCCAATAGAACAGAATGCGGATCAGCTCAATCATCGTCAGCGCGTGGGCTTCATGCCTGAACGAGTTGGATGGTCCGGACCTGGGACTCCAAAGGAAGTTCTCCAACGTCTTTGCGTGGTCCGAGGGTTGAATCCCGAGATGACAATAAATTTGCTTGAAACAGTGGGTCTTCGTTCTAGAACAAACGACCGTTTGTCAAGCCTAAGTCAAGGAATGCGACAAAGGCTCTCATTGGCTGTAGCCCTGATGGGTGACCCTGAAATCCTTCTTCTTGATGAACCCATGAATGGATTAGACCCTGTAGCACAAGGTGCTTTTAGAGACATGATTCAGCAAAAAGCAGACCAAGGAGCGGCGGTAGTGATTAGCAGTCATCGACTGAATGAATTAGAACGAATTGTGAATCATGTTGCGATTATGAATCAAGGAAAAATTGTGACCAGGGGTTCGTTCTCATCAGTTGAACACGACCTAGGAGTTGGGCATCGGCTCCTCGTCTCTGGGCTGGGGAAATCACCTAAACTCCGTATCAAAGATGACCCATTAATCGAGATAGAGGAAATTGATGGTGAACCCGATTGGACTCTGCGGCTAATCCGACATGACCAATCATGGTCCGCGGATCTCCGTGCAGGAATCGTTGAGAAAATTTGCAAAGGAAACACACGACTGACTCTAATGGAAATTGTACCTCCTAATCTGGAGGAAATTCTTGCCGCAGCCACTGGGTTAGAGCGTGATTTGGCTCTCCAGGAGGAATCGGAATGAGTTCTATGACTACTATCATCAGACTGAGCCTACATGAACTCCGTATTCGTATACGCTCTCAACGGATGGTAATCCTTGGCCCACTACTGATTCTGTTTATACCCGGATCAGTATGGGGGTTCGCTGACCCTAATACTACTCTCCCGGGCCAAATTGCTGTCGATGGAGCAGCTACCGTAATGTTTCTCTCAAGTCTCTTCGTACTTCTTTCCGCGACACTCGGAGTCGTGCTTGTGGGTTTCGATGCAATCAGCCGACCAAGGATGACAGGAGAACTTGCAATCGATCTTGCTCAACCCATCGATAGACGCGATCTTGCTATGGGGCATCTATTCGGTGTGTGGGGTACGGTTGCGATACCTGTAGCAATCCTACAATTTCTCTCATTAGGCCTAATCTATCGACAGATGGACATTGTTCCTGAACCCCTCGATGCTGGAATCTGGATTGTCAGTACTGCACTGCTTCTATTCTGGTATGCAAGTTTACAGTTAATTGCATCTTCAATTGCTCAAGACCTAGGATCCTCCGTAACCTTCGGCGTTGCTACTTGGCTTTTCTTCACACTACTATGGCTTCTCGTGACGGTAGTAATCGCTACACTCCTTGGCGTGGATGCTACAGATACATCAAATATTGAATTCATCCGCTTCCAAGAACGCGCAGATTTATTCTCGCCTAATGGTATCTATCAACTCCTTCTACAAAGCCGATTACCAGAAACTGCTCAACCTACAGTTCATCCTGCATTCTTGGTCATGTCAACAATAGGTTGGACGTTTCTCCCTGCTGGGTTCTATCTTCGCCGTTTCCGCCAATTGAAGCCTTAATCGAACTACATCCAATGAGGTATAGTGTAGGACAGGGTATTTTACCCTCATAGTTCAACGGAGGTTGGTGACCACCATGGTGAACACTCGACAATTACTCGCGAACGCAATGATTCTCCTCATGATTGGAGCAACGACATTGGGGATATTGACGCCCTCTGATGACTTACTAAGGGAGCCTGTCAATCCCCAAAATACCGAATCTCGGCAATCCGGAGAGGAACTAATTGGTGCCGCTTGCGAGGGTTTGACCTTTGAAGACATGTTCGTATACTCCTATGCGCGCTTCTCAGTGGATATTAACGCGGATTATGCCAGTGCACAGGTTTCTGCTGTTGCGTATATCAACAACAGCTTGTCCGATCAAGTGCGCTTCGATTTAGACGACTTGATAGGCACTGTTGGGGCTCCGGGAGGAGCAAATGGATACCTCTCTAATCAAGAGGAAAATATGATTCTCGACATAACTGACGATTGTATCGTTGAAACAAATCCCCGATTCGGATTCCGCACCGGTGAACCTCATCGCGGGGGAGAGGGTGTTGATTGGAAAAATGCATCTTGGATAAATGACGAAGCAAATCCGCTTCAGTTAGAATACTGGAATCTGTTTCCACCTCATCATCCCGACAACAGAAGTTGTCCACCTCAAAGCCGACTCTCAGCAACCGGCGAATGCTATGAAGTTCCAGTTAGACCTACAGATGCTGCAACAACACGCAACTGTGACACCACAGATGCAACAGCACCCGATGAATGTCAGATAATTGTCTGGCTTAATGGAACCATGACTTGGGCAGCAGATTTGGCTAATTCTGATTACTTCACCATTGCCATGAACACTACTAACATGACAAACGCTGAACTAATAATGAATTTCCCAGAAAAAGATTCTAACGATGGGGATCCATTACGTGTTGCTTTGTTTGAGGAATGCGATGGACGAATCGTCCAACATGAGATGCACCAAGGATCTACACCTCCAGTCGGCGGCTGTATTGGTGATGGAACCATCACTGAAACCGTGACTGAGAATTCGGATGGTTCTCTAACTGTGCAAGTTCACACTGACTTCGACTTGAACACATGGCCTGCAGGGCAGGACATGTTTGCCGACTTCACGAACCAACCACCGCCACCAAACGACCCCCCTCAATGGACTGCAGCGGCACCTGCGCATGATGACAAAATCCCTGTTCCATCAGGTGTTACTGTAGACTTCATCTCCGTAGTGAACCAAGGCCTTTGGCTAACTGACGAAGCTGGTTTCTCTGCCATAGACCTGAATTGTGTGCGACTATCTGGAGATTGGACCATTGCTGAAGCCGCTGATGGGGCTTGGCAAGTTACAACAAATGGTCAACAAGCAAGTTCAGTTGAATGTACTCCTTACGATATCGACGACAATGGATCAGCACGTGCAGGAGACCATCGTGTGTTCGATCTTTTCGTTCCGTTTTCTGTAATGTTCAACACTGACATACAGGCATCACATACTTTCACAATTGACACACAAGATGCTGAACCTGTAATGGAAGTTACAGTTACCCTATTCCAGGAAGGCGGCACAGCATCATCCACCGGAACAATCCCCGGTGACGCAATTGTTGTGGATACTGGATCTCTCAGCCCAGGAGAAATCCAGTTACGTGTTCATGCTACTGGCGAAGGAATGTCTGATTTCCACTACACTTTCGACACTATTCTGATGAAATCAAGTCAGCCACCCACTATCAGTATCTCCAGTGCTGAATTCGATGGTAGTATGTGGCAAGTCACCGGTGTTTTCAGTGACCCAGATGGGGAAGCTGTAACATTCACTATCGAAATTGATGGAGCCGCTGGTGGTGAGATTTCAACAAGTGGGAATACTTGGAGTAGTCAGCAAATTAACTTCGACATATTTAGCGAAGGAGAACATGTTGTTACTATCACAGCATGTGATGAATCGAATGTCTGCACAACAATTACGCAAACAGTTGACAACTCATTCTTATTCAATACAGGGAACATAATCGAACCACCTGCCATCGTCGCTGAACCGGAGGATTCCGGTTCTTTGCCTGCACCTGGAATCGCCTTCATCGTGGTTGCAGTCATCGGAGCGCTCATGTACGCCGGACGGCGCGATTGAGTCATGTCCTACACAGCCACGGTTCTGCGTGTGACCCACGAAGGGTCCGTTCTGGCGAGTTTCGATGGAGGCGTACCCCGTTTAGGCCAGCGACTCCGAGATAGTACTGGAACTACGGTTGGTCGCGTTGATAGTGTGATTGGTCCTATTGATGATCCAGTGGTTAATCTCGTAATCCTAGACCCTCATCTCGAAGCTGAAACCCTCATTGGTTCAACTCTAGAACTAGCCCCGCGGGAACGCCGTGAGCGACGAGACAACGGACGTTCTCGATTTTCACGTGATAATCGGGGCGATAGACAATTTGATCGACGTAACGATCGCAGGGGTGGCGACCGTAGAGACAGAAGACGCTCGTCATGGGGCGACCGTAGAGGTGGTGACCGCAGAGGTGGCGAACGTGGCGAACGTAATCGTTCATGGGGTGATCGCCGCATAGACGACCAGAATTCAAGGATGAAGCCAGGTGACTGGATGTGTCCAAAGTGCAACAATCACAATTTCGCAAGTAAGAACGTATGTAATCGATCAAATTGCGATGAACCAAAACCAAGTGGAGGCGATCGTAGAAGCCAAGGACGCTCATCATGGGGTGACCGTAGAGGTGGAGACCGTAGAGGTGGAGACCGTAGAGGCGGAGACCGTAGAGGCGGAGACCGTAGAGGCGGAGACCGTAGAGGCGGAGACCGTAGAGGCGGAGACCGTAGGGGTGGAGATCGTAGAGACCAACGACGTTCATCATGGGGTGACCGTAGAGGTGGAGATCGCAAAGATAGTAATCAGAGCGAGGCGCGGGAAGGCGATTGGACCTGCAAGCAGTGCGGTAACAGTAACTTCGCCTTCAGGACTGAATGTAATCGATGTGGACGAAACAAAGACGGTTCAGGAGGTAATGATTCAGCCAATAAGACACCTCGAAGAGGCAACTCAGAAGGAGTTCGCCGATTAGGTGACCGACGAGACAGTAAACGCTTCTCTGGAAATCGAGGTAGAAGGAATCACCGAAGTGGGGGTTCCAATGGATCATTCAGAGATAGGCGCCGTAGTTGATTCAACGCATAAGGTGATGAATCGTATCCTCAGTGTCGGAGTAACGGAGGCATATAGATGGGGGATGAAAGTCGCAGCGCTGACGATGTCTGGTTGGATGCCATGGAAGCAAGAGATCTAGCAGACCGCGATAATTTCGTTGAATTACGCGCCAAGGCACTCGAGATTAATCCGCATCATGAAGATGCCCTAATGTCAGAAATTCGAGAACTCTTCAGTCGTACAGGGCCAAGAGGAGACCGCCCCACAAAAATGAGCCTACAAGATGCTGCAAAAGGTTTGCATAAGTGTCGAATTGTTATTGCAGAGAACCCAGAAAACGAGGAAGCGTGGGCAATTGGAGGCCGGTTGTTGGTTGATGAGTTAGGAATGTTTGAGGACGCCCTACAGTGGTGGGATTCACGCAGAACCTTTGATCCCAAAGCAGTGGTACCTTTAGTTGAACAGGTTGCTATTCTTGCCGAGTTTGGCGAATATGCAGAGGCTGCTGACCGAATTGACCTGATTTTCGGAGAGAACATGGAACAGCCTGATCCAAAGAGTATGATGCGCCTCAGAACTATGAGCGAGCAGATCAAAATGGCTGCAGCAAATAGTACCGATTTCTTTCGTCCAAACAATCCAAGCGATGAGGGGTGGATTCGAATCAAAGCATTCTCAGGTAGGAAGCCTACGACCGAAACATTCTGGTTACTCACCTTTTTGATGCCACTTGTGTGGATTGAAGCTATTGGATTTCAATGGTTACAAACCAACGGAATCCTATCAGGCGGATTTTCGACGATGGTTCTTGGATTCTTAATCATCTTTGCATCCTTTCTCTATGGAAGTCGATGGGTTAAGCGCCATGTCCACCGATTAAATCGCCCTGCTCACGAATTGACTCGTGCAATCAATGCTGAGCTTTCTAGCGGTTTACTTTGCATACCCAATGAATATCGGGAAAGTCGCCTATATCGGGCACTTCGAGATAAAAGATCAATCTCGTCAATGGAACGGCTTGATCGCATCATAGAAAACGGGGAACGCATGAGCCGGAAATGGACTTTTACGCTACCAATATGGGCTGAGATTCTTACAATTTCCGAAGAGGAATGAATCAATCTCAAGTCCCTTCGTTGTAGGAATCACGGTAGGCAATTTGATCCGAGCTGAGTGAATCAATTTGAATACCCTCAGCCAACAATTTCGTTTGTGCAAGTTCCAAATCCTGAGCCATTGAGATATCATGAACAGCTACATCCATCGTATATGCATCTGCTGCTAGACGACACAAAGACAGGAACTGGTTCGCAAAAGACATGTCCATGACTTCAGAAGGGTGCCCTTCTGCAGCGGCTAGGTTAACCAGACGGCCTCGTGCGAGAAGGAATATCCGACGACCATCAGGAAGTGTGAATTCCTCATTATCATCACGGATAGTCCGAACAGATGTCGATAAATCTTCAAGATCTTCAATCACGATTTCACAGTCATAATGACCAGTGTTACAGACAATTGCACCATCTTTCATCTTCGAGAACTGTGATCTAGAAATGATATCCTTCATACCTGTAGCAGTACAGAAGAGATCTCCAATCTCTGCAGCTTCATCCATGGTCATCACACGGAATCCATCCATATGTGCTCGGAGTGCAGCTAATGGATCAACTTCAGTTACAACGACGTTCGAACCCATGCCTCGAGCACGTTGAGCGACTCCGCGGCCACAGTGGCCATATCCTGCAACAACAACAGTTTTCCCAGCCAATAGAACACTAGTCGCTCTCAAAATACCATCCAAGGTTGATTGTCCAGTACCATGGACATTATCGAAGTCCCACTTAGTCTTAGCATCATTTACCGCAATCACAGGGTATAGAAGTGCACCTTGATCGGCCATCGCTCGTAGTCGATGGACTCCTGTAGTCGTCTCCTCAGTTCCACCAATAATCGAGGGGAGGACATCCTTACGTGCATCATGAACACGGAAAATTAGATCCGCACCATCATCAAGAGTCAATGTTGGAGCGAACTCAAGAGTTCGGTCGATACAATGGTAAAAGTCCTCTACGGATTGGCCGTGCCAAGCATGGATACTGTATCCTTCAGATGCTAGCCAGGCTGCGACATCATCCTGGGTACTGAGGGGATTACATCCCGACCACGAAACTTCAGCTCCAGCTGCAGCAATCGTCTCGATAAGGACAGCAGTTTCCTTAGTAACATGAAGACAACCGGCTACACGCATTCCTTCGAGAGGTTTCTCCTGTTCTGCACGCTCGCGTAAGAGGCGAAGAACTGGCATCCTAGTCCGAGCCCAATCAACACGCTTGGCTCCGGAATCAGCTAGAGAGAGATCAGCAACGGTATACAAGTCACTTCTGTCCATGTTGGAGCCTCCAAACTCTCGTTCATTAGTCCTCCGTCAGCACCATGAGCCTCTCGGCCGGGGGGAATTACCCCCAAATGGGGGTTACTAGTCTAAGTTCGTCACTGTTGGAAATGTGACGCATACTGTTCAGCATATGCTCTAGCCGTTTCCTCTGGATAGCCTTGAGCAATCAACTGCTGGACATATGCCTCCTTTGGATCCATGGTTTCGACACCACCAAAGGTAACCTCGCCCATTCCAACATCAACATCTGATTTACCGCGTCCACGAACAAGTAGGACTGTTCCAAACACAATACCCAAGAGAACAACAGCGATGATAGCGATAATCAACATGAGACTTGATTCGCCACCTGATTCGGTATTCTCACCATCTGTTGTGTTTTCACAACCTTCAGCATTTGGATCCGTTATACAAGGATCTTCATTTGTCAATGGGATCAAATTAATCTGAATCTGTTGATAGATAGGGTCACCATCGTTACCTTCCTGAATCTTGATGTAAACGGTCTGAGATACACCTTGACCCTCTAAGTAGAGGTCTTCAATACTGAGAGTTAGGCTGAATTCTTCACCATTCGCGAGGTTACTTGAAGAGTTGAACTTCATCGCTTGGGCCCTTGCGAATTGTTGGGTAGGTGTCAGATTCAAATCGCTACCAGAGAGTGCTACATAGATTGACAAATCGTTCTCTTCGACACCGCTAGTTACACTACCGTTAATCCATACAAAGGCGCCGGATTGTGTATCTCCAGCTGATGGATTAGTGATAGAAACTTGTGCTTCAGCATCACCGAAACTATCGGGGACAACTTGGAAGAACATTCGGTACTTCTCTGAGTCCTTGTTCGCTCGGTCCTGAACTGTCAAATCAATTCGGATTGGAGTACCGTTATTCATACCACTTGGATTAACAGTCACATTTCTGAACGCATAGGAGAAGGAATCCGTTCCACGGATATACTCGTGGTAAGGAGAGCCTGGAAGTTGGTTGTAGTAGCGGTCAGAGTATACTCTCCACTCATACTCAGTGATACCGCTGGTTCCATCTGTGGAATCATTGTCAGAACTCTCACTTGCATCGAAATATACACGTCGCTCACAAGGATCTGTCTCGTCACCAGGGCAACGAATCTCGAAGAACATCCACTGTTCTCCATTGACTTCGTATGTATCGAGAGAAGTGATGTATCCAGAAGTATCTAGTCGATCCACAACTGAGAAGTGAGCAATAGGACGGTCCTCATCAGCCTGAATATCATTAGTGACTAACTCAATACTCGCCTTGCGCACATGACCTGCCGAATCATGGAGGAAGATTGTTACAATCCATGATGCATCTGTCTTGCAGTTCGTCGATGAGGAAGTATCAAGAACGCAGAAAGATGCAGTATGTGAATCGTCAGGAGTATGATCAAACTGGCCAGCAGGTAGTACTCCACCATCCCACTTTGTTACATCGAAAGCATCACCTGAACGAATCTCCCAGTTCGCATCAAGACCAGATACGGTCGATTCAAAGGAGAAGTCAAGCTCTGCTGATGACTTCAGATACATTCGCTGATAGTTTCCGTTGACTGTATCCCAATCAGGCGCTTCGCCATTGATTAGCAAATTCCAGTCATCTCCGCCAGCAATTCCAAACCCAGATGGGTAAGGGTTCATTTGGTATGAAAGCAAATTACTCAGGATTGGGAAAGTGGTATCACCATACTTGTTGGTAACTGCCTCATTCTCGACATCAATAGTAGTAACAATCAGACCTCCTGATCCATATCCACAAGTTGCCAAGAGGGACATAGATGACTCAGGTCCCTGAATTATGTTGTGGAAAGATGTATCAAAACCAGTTCGTGGATTCGTAATCGGACCTCCACAAATGTATGGCATCTGATCGTTACCCGTTTGTCCAGTATTGATTACAGCGTTAGAGACATAATTTCCGCTGTTAACACCAACAAATGAAGATGGAACAATATCCTCCATCATATTGTGATATGGATCTAGAATCGTCATGTCCTGGTATGTTACTTGTGGGTTAGTCGTTGTGTCGCGATCTTGAATCTCAATACCGAAAGGTAACTTGTTGTTAAGGTAAGCATTGTGCGGAGAATCCGCATACGGACCAAGATGCATCTGCACAGTACCACCACCATTCATGTAACTGGTCAAGACCATGGTTGGCGACGGATTGCCACCAATGCCCAGTGCAAGACGACTGTAGTAGTTCCCGTTCAGAACGTTGTTTTCAGTCTGCCATGGAAGCAAGACCTTGTTGTACTTCAACGGGTCAATCCAGTCTGAGTTCACATAAGTAGCCCAGTCGTCTGGCTTAAACTGAGTATATGTCATCCCCATAGCCTCAAGGTCTTCACGAACCGTCTTCAAACGGTCCTGATCGGTAGGAGCGGAAAGTATTGCAACATCGATATTATCCTCAAAGAGGATGTTGAAGTAATGCATATTTCCAGAAGGTGTTCCGTCAGCAAGTTCTGCATAGAACGAGATATTGTACACCTTTCCATCCGCCCAACCATCGAATGCAGCAATCCAAGATACATTCGTTCTCTCGTGTGGAGTTAGGCTAATCAATCCGGATTCTGAGTTGAATGGGGAACCTACGACTGCTGTATTCGTTGAGGTATCGACAACTGACATCATGATGTTGTAATCACCTGCAAGGACACCATTATCGAGGCTGAGACTGAAGTCGTGATTCTTAGCGTCGTCAATTGGATAACTGCAGGGGATAATCTCCTCAACGCAAGATAGCACATCGGGTGGCCGAAGGAGGACATCAACTGAAGCCACGTCGAATACAATACGAGTGAGATTATTCGATAGTAGGAGCTCTTGAGCACCATACCAATCAGTTCCTTGTGTCGTATTATCGAACACACTGATTGCATCAATCCTGTAGATACCTTGGGTAAACGGGTGATTACCTACAGTTACAACGCGATCTTCTTGAGAATCAAGACCTGTTACTGTAGTGGAGTATGTCTGATCAGGCACGAAGGTAAACTCTGTTACACTGATATTATCCAATCCAAATCCTGCGAGACCGTTCGCACCTGTCGCACCGTTTGAATCGGACTGGAATCGCCACGTAAAGTCAACCTCGAAACCACTAAAGGACAAACACTCAGTCCTCCACAAATTCGAATTTGTGTTAGTTGTATTCAACAGATAGACGTGAGTGAGATCCAGAGTTACCGACTTCTTGAGACCCTCTGAGTCGAACCAAACACGATAGTTACCATCGTCTGGGCGGTCACCGAAAGTCTCAACCTCATCGAGATAACCATCATCATCGATATCCTCACAGGTTTGATTGTTTAGAACACCGTTCTCGTTAATATCGTTCCAAGAACCGTAAACGACACCATTGTAGGTAGTACTTCCAGAGCGCCAAGATGTTTCAAGTCCAGTCTCAGCTGTCCATCCAACGACGTTTCCGTTGGAGTCTTCAAGGACTTCCATCTCGGCAAAGTAATCGAAGTTTAGGTATGCAAAGTCGCCCTGCATATTCGTGAGATCGATAGTGGCTAGATTCATTGTCTCATTCCAGTCCTGACCGTATCCATCATCAGGACCGCCAAACCAGTAAGCTGCACCTTCGAATACTGGGCGATTCTGAGGGACAAGTGAGTTCTGGACATTGGCAGCTGTATCGTCGATTACTACTCCAAAGTTATCGCCATCATCACCAAACTGGAAGCCCCCTGAACCGGCTTCAAAGTCCTCGGAAAGGAGCTCTGAACTCTGGGCAGTGTAGACATTAGCTACAACCTCAAAGTCAGTAACTGTATTTCCACGGTTTACGACCTCCACATCAATGGGGTAGGTATCTGCTGCGTACAGTGCGCCCTTCTCGAGTGAAGTGATATCACTAGTCGCTGGATCATACAGATTCTCAACGAGAGTGCTGAACTTCGCATCGTCATTCGTAGCGTCACCATTAGTTATTCCACTTGTGGAAGAAATTGAAGTCTCAATCAAGTAAGTCGTACCGTTAACGAAATTCGCTGAGAGTGTTACAATTTCCTCATCACCTGGAGCGAAGTTGTTCAGTGTCAAGGTTTGTGACGAAACTTGAGGACTAGCACCGAATGAGGAAACAGTCTTTCGAATCGAGAGATTATCGAAAGCGAAACCATCCCATTGTGTCTGGTTTGTTTCATCATCTGTTCCTACAGAACCATCGAAACCAGTGCGGAAGCGGAAGCGGATATCGACCACTTCGCCAGCCCATTCTGTTAGGTCAATCGCATTTTCACCTGTTAGATTTAACCAGTTGTAGATAGTACCTTGATAGTACAAGTTGTTGTTCACTGCACGCTCAGGAGCATACCCATTTTGAATATACAACACACGATCATTGTCGTGACCACCGAAGTAACTAACGCTCTCCCATCCATCTGCTTCAGACCATACATCAATTGTGCAGGAATCATCGTAAAGAACACGGTTAGCAATACCTGTACTGCTGTAGTAAACCATCGAGTAACCAACCGCACAAAGCATGTCGATATCCATCGCTGCGGTATCAGAATTCCTGAGATCGATGTTCTCAACAATGAACGCTTCATCCATATTGTTGTAATATCCAGTCTCTAGGGATCCTCCATCAGAAGAATTCGCAGCTCTTAGGCCGGCCCACATGAAACCAGTAGGATTGTCATGAGCTTCGAAGCGTGTATCTGCTTTGTTGGATGTATTTGATGCCTGCTCAACGTGCCATGAACTTCCAGAGCCCCATTCACCAGAGTAAGAAACTGCATCCAAATTACATCCAGCACAGTTAGAGGAATCGACATTGCCATCAAAATCATTGGCATAGACAATTGTGTCAGTACCAGAGAGGATGTCACGAACCTTAACTTCGACGTCAGCTGAACCACTAACTGTTTCAAGACCAGTGTTTCGAACTGTTACATTCACATTCCGAGTTCCTGCACCAAGTTGTGCACTCTGAGTAAACGGATTGAAGGCTGCTGGTGAGACCGATAGGCCAGTCACACCGAGATCTTGGTTATCCAGTTGCACAATCGTAACAGAATCTACACTTCCACCCCAACCCTTGGAATCAATCCATAAGGAACCATCAACGAAACTGAATGTATAGTCACGCTGACCAACAGCGATGTCAAGAGCACTGCTAGAGCCACCAGTTAATTGTGAAACAATTGCCATAGTTGGACGACGACCGACATCGAAGGACTGAGGACTCTCCCAACCTCCCGAACCATCGGATAAGATAATCTGAACTGTATTCTGGTCCTGAAGATTGTCTGTAGAGAGGATAGTACTGTTACCCAATGCGGTAGAAGTAACGGTAGTAACTGTCAACATGCTCGGTACGACCAAGTCCATGTGACCATCTTGATTGATGTCTTCAATACTGACATCTGAACCTACAAAATCACCGATGAAGGCAAGATTACCAGTGGTCCAAGTCGTTCCACCACCAGTGGCATAGGTAACGTTCTGGTCCCAGCCATCATTCATTGCAACCATATCAACGACTGTATCGCCATCAGTATCTGCAACGTCGATTTTACCATCATTGTCTGTTCCCATTGCGAACTTGTGAACATTGTTTGGAGCAGTATTTGGATTGTAAAACTGGTTCGTAGTGCAATCGTATTCGATGATTGTCACGTTATCCCAATTTCCAGGATCGAATCCTGATTGAGGACCGTTGTAAGGAGGAGATGTCATCAACCAGGCATCTAGATCTTCACAATCTCCAACAGGTGTTCCAATCCCACCTCCAGCAACAGTCTCGCCATATGACCCCAGTGCGAAATCATAGTAATATGCACCTGAGGTGCCACCAAGCGGCATTGTGGTCGTAGCCTGATTGTTGACCTGAGTTGGATCAGGGCCCCGGAAAATCGCTAACTGCATGTTCACTACGGTGACATCAATGAACAATCCAACAATGTCGTCATTTCCGTCTCCGTCTATGTCTGCAACCTCAATTCCGATTGCATTTGGAGATACAGTAATCGGATTAGATGCGGTCCAACCGCCAGCACAATCGCCGTAAAGAATTGTGATGTTACCCATGACTGAGGGGCCACTGACAGTACGGATATTTCCTTGGAAGTAGATGATGTCAGGACTACCGTCGTCATCAATGTCACCTATGTCTACATCACTAGAATCTGCAATATCAGCGAATCCTGCACGACGTGAATTATTGTTATTCGTCCAAACATCCTGTCGATCTGAAAAATCACCATTCTCATTGTAGAGGATTGTAAGGAAGTTACCCATTTCAGAACCAGTCACAAGATCATTATCTCCGTCACAGTCAAGATCACCTGCGGCAATTGTCGTAGGGTTCTTCGTCGTATGGTACGTCTTTTCGTGAGACGCGACAGCATTTGGGGCCAACCCAATCAGGAGAGAGGTTAGCATCAGACTTGTTAAGAAGAAAGAAAGACGCCGCCTCCTGTTGGAATCATTCGTGGCATTCGCTAGGGACATCATGAACGTCTGAGTTAACCGACTCTTATTGAGGGTTATGGGGTCGTGCTCCAAACTCTGTTTCTGAAAAGCGAAGACAGAGGTAACATATCGATATTTATTCGCGTTCAAGCCAATAAGGAAAGGGAACGTAAGAATCAGAGCCATCTGAACCGAACATTCGTTCAAGACGACCCATTCTCCACAAACGACGTAACCATTTTCCAAACTCTTCTAAACTCATGCTAAAGCGTTCTCCAAGAATACTGTGGAGCATCGTTTCTGGAATCGCAATCATACCGTGAACCTGAACTAATTGGCTCATTAAAACCTGAAGAGTTTTCTCTTCGAGTGCACGCTCAGTCCCGGCATCTTCGAGTGGTTCAAAGGGACCTAAAGCGTCGAATTCTTTCTGAATAGCATTGAAATCTATTTCAGATGCTGGAGTCAAATTCATTCCTACAAACTCCTGATGGATATCTAGGGCGCCAATCTCTCGAATTGAAGCCGGAATTTTACTTGGATCTGGTTCTGGACCTGGACGAATAGAGATGGAATCATCGGACTCAGCTGTTCTAGATGATGATCGAATGGAGGAACGAGACGATGGCCGAGGACCTGCAGAATCAAATACAGGAGATAGGAATCCTGGACCATTTCCTGAAAGACCGAGTTCGTCTCGGATTTGTTCTACCCAATCTGCATCCCCTTGAATGAGAACATCGATGTCCTCCTCCTGATTCCGGTATCTGAATCGGACGGGACCTGACATGGCCATGGAACTATCTGCTTGAGCCCCGGTCTTTCAATCAATCGAATGGAGGAGCGTTTGTCTGTAGATTAGAGAGTGGCTATGCCACACAGCCTCAAAACCTGTAGCCGACTCGTGGATGCTATGAACACGCACGACAGGGATAAGCTCATCCAGCACATCCTAACGTCGGAAGCAGAAGCTCAAGCGCAACTCCACAACGGAATGGACCCGAAAGAAATCCAACAATTACTCGGACCTTTTACGAGTGAAACTGCAGGTGGCCCTGAAAGAGTGAAGAGTGCAATCGACGCCTACTTACAATCCGCAGTAAGGACCGATTTACCCGAATTTATGCGAGCATTCTGGGGAGCGTCACAACCCGCATCCGTAATCGGATCCCTTCTGGCAGATATACGAAACACCACTATGCATTCCTTCGCAGTATCTCCTGCTGCAACTATCATCGAACGAGAGATGATTCGGGGAATTGCAGAACGAATAGGCTTCAATGCTAATGGGATATTTACTACAGGCGGTTCAAACAGCAATGAACTCGGGCTCATATGTGCTCGTGAGAACTTGATCCCAGGATCCCATAGGACTGGAATTCAGGGGCATAGGTTGTGTGTACTGACTTCAGACGAAGCGCATTACTCTGTAGATTCGGCTATGAACAGGATGGGCATTGGTATGGATTCCATCATACGCGTCCCAACAAATTATGGAATCATGCAACCTTCTGATTTAATCAAAGCGATTCACGATGTGAAAGAAGATGGCATGGAGCCGATG
This sequence comes from Methanobacteriota archaeon, assembly GCA_002712285.1. Taxonomy (GTDB): domain Archaea; phylum Thermoplasmatota; class Poseidoniia; order Poseidoniales; family Thalassarchaeaceae; genus MGIIb-N2. Next base: position 30,966 of record PATC01000001.1, on the reverse strand, counting down.
GCCATCGTTTCGACTGCAGGTAGCACCGTACGAGGGGCATTCGAAGACCTCAATGCAATTGCAGACATTGCGGAAAATCACGGTATTTGGCACCATGTAGATGCAGCATGGGGCGGTTCGGTTCTCTTTTCTGAGCGATATCGTACCATGCTGAATGGAATAGAAAGAGCCGATTCAGTGACTTTCGATGCGCACAAGATGCTTGGGGCTTCCATGGTTTGCTCTATGTTCCTACTTCGTGATGGTCGTGTCCTTGAAAATGCAATGGCTCACACAGAAAAGGGAGACTATCTATTCGACGACCCCGTGAGTAGCCAGAGCCTCGGGCGCATCTCCCCACAATGTGGAAGGCGTGCAGATGCCCTCAAACTCTGGCTGACTTGGTTGGACACAGGTAGCGACGGATTCGGCAAGATTGTTGATTCATGCATGGACGTTGCAGATCACTTAGCGAAACTCGTAGAAAAAAGGGAGGAGGTGGAGCTAATATCACATCAATTCACCAACGTATGTATCCGATTCACACCCAAAGAAAACGAAACAATAGAAGAGGGCGATATGCGGGTAAGGAAGGCAAGAGACCAACTTGAACGAGATGGGACTGCGATGGTCATCGATGCACGATTAGATGGACGCCTTGTGATTCGTTTCGCTGCAGCACAACCATCCGTGGATAAAGAGGCAGTCACTCGTTTTCTTGAGAATCTAATTGAAGTTGATCAAGTGTGATTGTGTCATTCTGATTCAAAGTCACCATGTCTACCCTTAATTTGAGCAGCTCTATCAGACAGTATATTCTCTCTCTCTTCTAATGCGTTCCTTAATACAAGTCCATGGTAGACCTTGATACTACGAGCACGGACGAGTTCATTCACCTCCATTTCAAGGTCAAACAAACGCTCTAAATCGTTCTCAATCTCAATCATGGTAAGGATTGTGTTATACTTCCGTCGCCGCACAACAAAGAGGAACACATAGATTGGGATCAATGCAATAGGAATAACCAACTCGCCTGTCAAGACAGAAATGAACCAACTCAGTGAAATTTCGAGTTCTCCTTCATCATATTCGTCACCGAATGATAACCCGCCATGGTAGATGAAACCCGTTTGAATCCCAAAGTATTGGTTTAGAGGAGTCATGTCTCGATTCTCATGATCGCTCCCTCGATCGATTTCAATTTCATCAGGCCAACCATCGTTGTCGTTGTCATCATCTAAGACGTCGGGAATTGTGTCGAAATCACGGTCCTCCGGAGTTGAAGACGCATCGAATGGATCGAAAAGGAACCGCCCAGTAGATGCTGCACGTTCCATCTCATTCCGTATCCCATCTCCATCAGCATCATCATCATACAGGTCCGGAACATGGTCTCTGTCAATATCGGAACATCCCTTCAAAATGACCCTTGAAGTCCCACTTTTGAAAGGACAGTCATCAGAGTCTGACAACGACGCCTGATTAGGAAAGCCATCACCATCGGTATCCGACCAGGCATCTTCACGCTCAGGGAAGGCATCTGCCCCAAAAGCAGCTGTCCAATTTTCATCCGGGTTGGACCAGCCATCATCATCAGTATCCATACACCCTAAACGGTCTAGTGTAGAATTACCGAAAGTTTCTGGACAAGCGTCCTGCTCATCGGGCACGCCATCTTCATCCAGATCTCCAACCTCGGAAGAAGCAACCGGGATTAGTAAGAGGATTATAATCAGCGGAACTATATGATTCAAAGTGGACCGCATGCATAGCCCATCTCTTCGTTGATTTTGAAATGAACGGCAAAGTCATATTTCTTCCAATCATTCATAATCAATCATATTCACCAAATCTACATGTCCCGAGTAGTCACCTTGTTGTTGACCATACTAATTGCGCTCGCTCCTCTAACTGGCTGCACATCGGAATCGGAAGAAGTAATTCCACTTCCTGAATACAACCTACTTGACCACACCAACTCTACCGTCGAAAAAGAGGATTACCTCGGAGCATCATATGTTATCATCTTCAGTGCGCAATGGTGCGGAACGCCTTGTCACAATAATATGCACAACCTCAACACTTCAGTCCCCGGAATCGAGGTTCTTGTTGTCTCCACCGAGTATGATTATGCACCACAGGGAGTGAGTATGGTCGAGTGGATCGATATTGTAAATGAGTTCGATGATGATGGCGACAACATTGGTCAAACACTTGAGTACACGTTCACTCGTGTAATTGAGGGAGACGATTTTGCAGAGCAGATGGATGTCTTTGCACCGGGAACTGTAATCTTCGTCAATTCAGTTGGTGAAGAAATTCAGAGACATGAGGGCTCCTTCGGACCTGCAGGTGATGAGAGCACCCTTGCTCTGATTCAGGAATATTGGAATCAAATCGATTGAATAAATCAAGTCAATGCGAGATTTCGGAGAACGGTCTGAAGAATTCCACCATTACGGTAATATTCCACCTCGACAGGAGTGTCGAGACGAACAATCGTATCGAATTCTACAGTCGATCCATCAGCGCGATGGGCAGTGACACTAATCTTACTCAAAGGTATGAGGTCTGCGCTTGCTGGGATGTCGAAGGTCTCCGTTCCATCGAGACCGAGACTCGCCGCATTCTCACCATCTATGAAGGTAAGTGGAAGAACACCCATGCCCACGAGATTACTCCGATGAATCCTCTCAAAAGAAGTCGCAATCACGGCCTTCACTCCGAGGAGAAGTGTGCCTTTTGCCGCCCAGTCTCGGCTACTACCGGTTCCATATTGGGAACCTGCAAGAACAACTAGAGGTATGCCTTCATCCTGATACTTCATACTCGCATCAAAGACCGAAGTAACTTCACCAGATGGGAAATGAGTGGTATATCCTCCCTCAGTATCAGGAGCAATTTGGTTACGGATTCGAACGTTTGCGAAGGTACCTCGCATCATAACCTCATGGTTACCTCGGCGACTACCAAAGGAGTTGAAATCGCGAGGTTCGACACCTTTCGATACAAGGTACTGGCCTGCAGGCCCAGTATGAGGAAAGGCGCCCGCAGGACTGATGTGATCAGTAGTTACCGAATCGCCGAGTTTTAGCAAAACATGGGCGCCTTGAATCGGCTTAATTGGAGCGGGACTCGGCTCAATACCTTCAAAGAATGAAGGTAAGCGGACGTAAGTTGACTCATCTGCCCAAGGATAAAGTGGAGAAGGCTGACTCTCAATGGAATCCCAGCGAGGCTCCTGCATGACATCAGCATACCGTTCACGAAACATTTCAGGAGAGATAGAAGACGCGACAACCTGCTGAATCTCCATGTCAGAAGGCCAAATATCGGCAAGCATGACTGGCTTGCCAGATGAATCGGTACCAATTGCGTCAACCTCAAAATCAACATCAAGAGTCCCAGCGAGTGCGTACGCTACAACAAGTGGAGGAGATGCGAGATAGTTTGCTTTCACCTTCTGGTGAACTCTGCCTTCAAAATTTCGATTTCCAGATATGACTGAACCGACGATAAGGCCGCCTTCATCAATTCCATTCTCGATATGGGCATCCAAAGGTCCTGAATTTCCGATACAGGTAGTACAACCATATCCAACAACATTGAATCCAAGTGCGGCAAGATCATCTGTCAGACCTGCTGCATCGTAGTATTCTGTTACAACACGACTCCCAGGTGCTAGACTGGGCTTAACCCATGGCTTGATCTCTAATCCACGAGCACGCGCATTTCGTGCGAGAAGACCTGCGGCTAACATTACGCTAGGATTCGAAGTATTCGTGCATGAGGTAATCGCCGCAATCACGACATCTCCATGACCTAAATCAAAAGATTCTCCAGATGGAGCGGATACATCCACTATATTCTGATTCTGCGATTTATCAACTCCATGACCTTGGTGTCCAAGGGGCGCATTGAGACTCTCTCGCCAATGTGCTTTCATCGCTGAAAGATCTACTCGATCTTGAGGGCGTTTAGGACCAGCAAGTGCAGGTTCAACATCCTCTAAATTGAGAGCAATCGAAGAAGTGTAGGCAGGAGTGGATGCCTCGGGGGTCCAGAACATACCTTGCGCAACCATGTAACGCTTGACATCTTCGATATGAGACTCATCACGACCACTCAGCCGCATGTAATCGAGAGTAACCTCATCAACAGGGAAGAAGCCACAAGTTGCACCATATTCTGGAGCCATGTTGGCAATCGTAGCACGGTCCGGCAACGATAGGTTAGATAGACCCAATCCATGGAATTCTACGAACTTGCCAACAACACCATGTTCACGTAACATCTCAACGATGCGTAGCGTCATATCAGTAGCAGTAACTCCTGGGCGGAGAGTTCCTGTCAGCTCAAAACCAACAACCTCTGGCAAGAGCATGTAAATCGGTTGACCTAACATCACGGCTTCAGCCTCGATACCTCCCACTCCCCAACCAAGAACACCAAGACCATTGATCATCGTAGTATGACTATCAGTTCCAACGAGAGAATCCATCAACCAGATTCCTCCCTCTTCACGTGCAACATTTGCAATCCATTCGAGATTCACCTGATGGACGATACCGCGACCAGGAGGAACAGCACGGAAATTATCCAGTGATTGTTGCCCCCATTTCAAGAACTGATATCGCTCCATATTGCGTTGATATTCAATCTCAAGATTACGTTCACGAGCATCAGGAAACAAACCTGAGACATCGACTTGGACACTATGATCAATCACCAAATCAACTGGGACCTGAGGATTAACCTTCACAGGGTCACCTCCAAGTTCAACCATGGCGTCACGCAAAGCTGCGATATCCACAACGGCAGGTACGCCCGTGAAATCCTGTAAAATTACACGGCTGGGCATAAACGGAATCTCAGCTGGCGTCTGTGTAGGAGACCACCCTGCAATTCGCTTGACATCTCCCTCAGTAACTAGAAATCCATCACACTTTCGAAGGGCGGCTTCGAGTAGAATTCGAATACTGTAAGGGAGATTCCCAATATTTTCGACAAGTCCTAATTCCTCCAAAGAAGAAAGGGCGGCGTAGGTTGCTGATGACCCTGAAGACGTCTCAAAATCCCGTAATGACTTGAAGGGATGTTCGTCTGACATGGGCTTCACTGTTACAATGCACCAAACAGTCGTCCATCAATCTGACCCATCGAATCATGTTGAAGTAATCACGAGATGGTTACCGATTCAAGACGAACATCATAGACTGGACGATCGTTACTGCCGGTGTCAACCCCTGAAATCGCCGTAACAAAGGAACAACCTGAGGTAACAGTCCCGAAAACCGTATGCACTCCATCGAGATGAGTCGGATTACTATCCTCTGGAATCACAAAGAACTGGCTTCCTCCTGTATTAGGGCTAGATGTCTTCGCCATGGAGAGAGTGCATGGGTCGTGAACTAGGCCGTTATTTGCTTCATCAGGAATCGTATATGCATCAGCCGAAGAACAAGCTGTTGCACTCGGTTGCCCGTTGCAGTACCCATAAAATTCAGCAGCATGGCCACCGGTTCCATCCATATTCGTAAAATCACCTCCCTGAATCATGAAGTTGTCAATGATTCTATGGAAAATCGTGTTATCATAATCTCCATTCTGTGCTAACTTGACGAAATTATCTACATGAACAGGGGCAGCATCAGCGTGTAAGCCAATCATAACTGCAACTGTCACTCGATCCGACTCAGACAGTCCTGCTGGAACATAGGAAATACTCAATTGAGCAACGTCTCCAGACGGTGAAGGATTTGAATCATCTTCATCTGTAGCAAAAATACTACTGAGATCGAGGCCTCCGTCGACGTAGCGAAGCGAAACAAGTAGGAGCATGCCGACTACAAAAAGCGCGAATACACCGTAAACAGTGGGAGATCCATCATCAACGAATCGGAATGTACCCATTCCAATTCCTCTCTCGTCCATTTCTGCGCGGACCTTATTCATCTGGCGACGGACTTCTTTTCCTGCACCTTTATCCAAAGCCTTCTCGTAATGTTTGATCGATTTGCGATAATCACTAGGACGGGTCGACTCACCGGCAATCTTGGCCTCTGCATTCGCTACGATTGTCCAAGTACGGTGATCATCAGCATTTTTTCCATGTTCATCCCATACAGTTCGCATCATCTTGATGGCTTCTTCAGGGTCACCATCCTCAGTGAGAGACCGGGCCTGCTCCCATGCATCCTTGAGCGCTTTTGGTGTGGGCATCACCCCTTCCGATGAACAAGTCATTCAAAACGGCAACGGCTGACGGTACAAATTCTTCAGGGCTAAGAAATACGAATCTTCTGTCCGAAAACCTAAGGCATACGCCTCATTCGCGCGAGATGTTGCGCGGTGGTCATGAGCAATCGATTTTAATCGGCCGACGACAAAGGGAGGGGCGTTAATGGAGAAAATCATCAATGATTTCACGATAAATATCGCCACAGCCAATGGTACTGGTTCCCAATCTGCTAATCTAATTCTTCTCGAATCACTATTCGATATGGGAGTTCCTGTCAGTGGTAAGAATCTATTTCCATCCAATATTTCGGGACTACCCACATGGTATATCCTCAGGCTTTCTGAAAAGGGGTATCAGGCTCCAGGAGACAGGACCCATATCCAAATTCTAGTAAATCCAGATACATGGGACGATGACTTAGAATCTTTAGAATCAGGTTCTGTAGTTATATGGAATAGTAATACAAAAAACAAAACTGTGGAAAGAGAAGATGTTTTTTCATATCCATTACCAATGACAAAGCTGGCAAAAGGCATCAATCCGAAACTATCGAAATTGGTTACAAACATCATTTATGTTGGCGCCCTTGCAGAACTATTGGGGATAGACCAAGAGTGTCTTAATCTTGCAGTAACAAAACAATTCAAAGGTAAAGAAAGTGCAATTGAACTCAATATCCAGGCAATAAAATCAGGCAGGGAATATTTTCGAGAAAACTTGGAAAAATGTGACCCGTATGTCGTAGCCAAGCGTGAAATTACTCAATCTAAATTCTTCATTGAAGGGAATGAGGCAGTTGCTTTGGGCTGCATCTATGGGGGTTGCCAGATGTTGTCATGGTATCCCATCACACCTTCCTCATCAATTGCAGAAGGTATCATTGCATATATTCCAAAACTTAGAACCGATGAAGACGGAAAAGCCAATCTTGCAGTGATACAAGCTGAAGACGAACTCGCTGCTGCAGGTATGGTATTGGGCGCTGGTTGGGCTGGAGGAAGGGGCATGACTGCAACCTCTGGACCAGGGATATCTCTGATGCAGGAATTCATTGGGCTCGCTTACTTCGCAGAGATACCATCCGTTTTCTGGGATGTAAACCGAGTTGGTCCATCCACTGGCCTTCCTACTCGGACACAACAATCGGATATATCGATGCTATACGAAGGAAGTCATGGGGATACCCAACACATCGTGTTGATTCCAGGAACCATCGAAGAGTGTTTTGAATTTGGTTGGTATGCATTCGATTGTACTGAACGATTCCAGACCCCAGTGTTCGGACTCAGTGATTTAGATCTAGGAATGAACAAATGGGCATGTGCAGGTTTTGATTATCCCTCTGTTGACATGGATAGGGGAAAAGTTGTCCGTGAAAAAGATGTCTTTGAGGCATTCGAAAATTTCGGGAGATATCTAGATGTGGATGGGGATGGAATCCCCTACAGGACACTACCAGGCTCAGGTATGGATCCAATACTCTACAGAGGAACTGGGCACAATCCAATGGGAGTTTACTCCGAGAAACCCCATGATTACCACGATTTGATGAATCGATTGAGACGGAAAATCGACAATGCAAGAGATCAGTTACCACCACCGATACTCAGGGAAGGAGAAGATGCTGAAATCGGAATATTGTATCTGGGAAGCATGGAGAATTCAATACAAGAAATCGATGATATTCTCCTCGATTTCGGACACAACGTACACCAGTGTAGAATCAGAGCATTGCCATATCATCCTGAAGTAGAGAATTTTATTCGACGACATAAAGTGACTATTGTGCTAGAAATAAATCGCGACGGTCAACTCCATGGAATTCTAAGAAAGGAACTACCTGATGACATAATAACTAGAGTACACTCTGTTGCTTACAGCGATGGATTACCTCCACGTGCTAGGATTTATGCCACATTAATCGATAAGAAATTGAAGGAGGTGATGCAATGAGTATGCGTCGAGAACGCGCTGTGAAACTGAATGTAATCAATGAGCCAAAGGACAGTTATTCAGGAGGCCCATCCTCATTATGCCCAGGTTGCGGCCATGATCTGATATCTGGTATGATCATCAATGCAGCTTGGGAGAATGGTGTTGAACCTCATCGAATCGCAAAAATGTCAGGCATAGGTTGCTCATCCAAAACGCCTGCATATTACCTTGGACAATCGCACGGCTTCAATACCGTCCACGGACGAATGCCATCAGTCACTACTGGTGCATATGCAATCAACAAGGATCTTCTATATCTGGGAGTTTCAGGAGATGGTGATTCTGCTTCGATAGGAATCGGTCAATTGATTCATGCAATTAGAAGAAATATGGACATGGTATATATCGTCGAAAATAACGGAGTATATGGCTTGACAAAGGGCCAATATTCTGCAACAGCGGATGTCGGTTCAAGAAAGCGAAAAGGACCCTCGAATGAACTTCAACCAATTGATTTGTGCGCACTAGCGATTAACCTAGGTTGCACCTTTGTTGCACGATCATTCTCAGGTTCTAGAAAACAATTGACGTCGTTATTACGCGCTGCAATGTCTCACAAAGGATTTGCGTTTCTGGACGTGATTTCACCCTGTGTGACATTCAACAACAATAGTGAATCAATGAAGTCATTTAGTTATGTGAAGGAGAATGAAGTCACTCTGCATATGGCGGATTATATCCCTCATTTCAACCCCGTTGAGGAGGTTGATGTGCCAGAGGGACATTATCGTGATATTGAACTTCATGATGGATCTACCATTCGTCTAGAAACAATTTCTGAAGAGCACGATCCTTCGAATGCAGTAGCCGCGTTGACTGCTTTACATGAGGCAGATACCGAGGCTAAACATGTGACTGGACTACTATATTTTGATCCATCAAAACCTTCACTTGCAGAAGATTTGGATTTAGTCGATAAGCCATTGCTTGATTTAGAGGACTCTGAAATGAGACCTAGTAAGGAATCATTAGATGCCCTAAATTCAGAATTTCTCTCTTGACGTTGCTATGATATACATGAGAAATCTGGCATGATTCACACAGCCCCTTAGTGTAGTGGTCCATCATACGAGACTCTGGATCTCGTGACCCTGGTTCGAATCCGGGAGGGGCTACCACTCATGAAGCAAAATTTGCATATGCTAACTCAAAGAAATCGCATCAAGAATTGCGACGTCCAAGATACCATCAAGACAATCATGAACGAACCAAGTGCCATACGGCCCCAGCGCTTCTTCTCACGCTTGGGCGGGAATGGATCAATGCCCATCTCCATAGCCAGTGCTACTAATGCGAGATCTTCCTCGATTGTCTCAGGTTCTCTGAATGGCACAGAGCGCTATTCAGGGGAATGTGTATCAAGAGTTTGGATGATAAGATAGAAGCAGACACTCATAGGTTGAGTTATTTTCGGGGTGGCATGACTCGGGGGGTTGTTCTGATAAATGTCGGCACACCAGATGAGCCTACAACGCCTGCAGTGCGTCGATATCTGAAAGAGTTCCTCCTAGATCCGGATGTAATTGATATTCCGGCTCCAATCCGTCACTTGTTAGTAAGAGGTATTATTCTCAACACAAGACCAAGGAAAGTCGCTCCTAAATACGCTTCAATATGGATGAATGAAGGAGCCCCACTTCGAGTTTATACCCAACGAATTTGTGAGGCTCTGCACCAAGATTCTCAAATCGAATTTGAAGTTGGTATGAGATATGGAAATCCGACAATTCGTGGAGCTCTTGAGCGGTTAAGAGATAGAGGTGTTACTGACCTGTTGATTGCTCCTCTATTTCCTCATCATGCCCAAGCTACTACAGAAACGGCATTAAAACAAACATATCGTGACCTGAAGAAAATAAATTGGAGCCCTCGGATACTGGAATTGGGAGATTTTCCTATCGACCCAGGGTTCATTGAGCCATTAGTTGACTCGATACGCCCACATATAAATGAGTCAAATCATCTTTTATTTTCATACCATGGTCTTCCGCTTTCGCACATCCGTCGAATCGACAAAACCGGATCACATTGTCTAAATGATGGATGCTGCAAAGTTAAAGATCTTGCAAATAAGAAATGTTATGCTCATCAATGTATGATGACGTCGATGGCGGTGGCAGGGTCTCTGAAGCTTCCAGAATCACGATGGTCGCATAGTTACCAAAGTCGTCTTGGACCGGCTAAGTGGCTAAGCCCTGCCACAAGCAGAACAGTGGAAGAACTCGCAGAAAAAGGAATTAAGGATTTAGTTATAGTATCACCAGCTTTTGTTGCAGATGGGCTTGAAACACTCGAAGAATTAGAGATTGAGGTTAAAGAAGAATTTGTGGCAGCAGGTGGTCATAATGTGAAGGTCGTCCCTTGTTTGAATGACAGAGAAGATTGGATTAAGGGCCTAGAGAGAATTATTCTACAGGCGTTTGATTTGGATATCAAAAATTAAATTCGATAATCTGCCATTCGTTCAACAATTCTCTCTACCTCGTCCACCACATGGGTTATCGATGGTCCAGAAGCACCCCAACCAATCCATGTGCATGGAACTTGGAGATCATTTAATTTTTGAAGATGGCCGGGAAGATACCGAGGGATTTCTCTTTCTGCAATCTCCTTGAATATCGTGGGATTCTTTTGACCATGAAGGTCATTCATATGAGCATGAATTTGATTTAATTCACCATTCCAGCGGTTTTCTGGAACCATAATACGGAAGAGTCGTTGACCCTCCGGGGCTCTGCTACCATGATGAATGTCAGATTCATGGAGAATGCCACTTACAGGCCCACCGGTGGGGATTAGCATACCATATCCTATTGGGGCTATTGATGACTTTGCTAGCTCACCCCATGCAAATATTCGAATCTTAGTTCTCTCTTTTTTGAAACCCAAATCTGGAAAGTTTGGCGTGGCCCATACAACACTATGGATTGGAACTTGGAAATTGCTGGCGGCCTCTTCTGGATTACGCATCCTTGAATTAAGATGGATTTTCACTTTGGGAGATTCCTCTAAACGAGCAACTATGGAATCGATCAGTTGTTCCATACCACCGTCTAGTGAAGCCATCGAACGACGGGGAGGTGCTTTGGATGGATATGAATCGTTGACCAGACGGCGGAGTTTAGAACGACTGACTGGAGGCTCATGTCCAAAGCGTGTCAATCCCGGAAAAAGGGTATCAGCATCAACGTTGATTGATATGTCATTCACTATTCCAAGCGTTAACGCATCTGCGATAGAGGTATTAGGTATTAATTCTGAAACAGGACGGCCGCCCTTTCGTGCATTACGGACTCCACGAATTGTTCGAAATATACCTATTTTCATTGCCAATGCAGGTCCAACTTTGACCCGCTGTCCGTTGAAATGAACCCATCGATTACTGGCATAATCGTTGGTGACGTGCCATTCATCATCCAACCCCAAATCATGTATTAGACGCCAAACAGCCGGATGAGGCCTTGATGCATTTACAGACACATCACATCTCCATTCATCCTCTGACCAAGTCTCAATTACACCTCCTAACCGAGGACTCGATTCAACAAGATCAATCGTTCTTTCAGGGAATTTTTCAGCACAACGAAGCGCGAATGTAAGTCCAGATAATCCCCCTCCAATGACAATAATACGTTGTGCATCCGAAAGATTTGGATGAATTAACAGAGGCTTTCTCATTTCCACGCCATGGCGAACCCAGGAGTCAATTGAATGCGCCATTTCTCTTCAAACCCATTCACGCGGCCTACGAAGAATATTCAACATCTCTTCCTCTTTTGATCCCTTCACTACCTCATGACAGTATTCCCAGCGAGCTGTTTCAGGTAAGGACATCAAGATACTCTCAATCCGACCCCCAGTACGTAATCCGAAAGTTGTGCCCCGGTCATGAACTAAGTTGAATTCGACGTAGCGGCCCCGCCGTATACCCTGCCAACGTTTGTTATTCTCATCATAAGGTAAGTTGGAACGGCGTTGTAATATTGGAAGATAGGATGGTAAAAATGCTGCTGCCATGTCCTTAACGAAACTAAAACATGATTCTTTGTTCTCATCACGTAAATCATCGAAAAATACACCCCCGACGCCACGTGCCTCATTTCTATGGTGAATATGGAAATACTCGTCACACCATTGTTTGAATCTTGAATAATCTCCAATTGCATGCTCGTCACACACATCTCGAAGAACCTGGTGGAAGTGAATTACATCATCTTCAAACAAGTATGATGGAGTTAGGTCAGAACCTCCCCCGAACCACCATGCTCCATCTTTTACTCCATCTCCACGTTCAAAATATCGATAATTAGCATGAACAGTAGGGGCCATCGGATTGTGCGGATGGAGAACAAGGCTAAGTCCTGTAGCGTAGAACTCAAGATCTTCGGCCCCGAGTGTTTGTCCACCACCCATGTTTTTGGCCGCTTCTGGGCTTAATTCCCCATGGACCACGCTGACATTTACACCAGCTTTTTCGAAGAGACGGCCTCCTGTTAGAACACGACTACGTCCACCACCACCCTCTTTGCGAGTCCAGATGTCTTCTCTGATTTCACCCTGATCCAAGGCATGCAGCGTATTGGTAATGTCATCCTGCATACGATGCATGAAGTCAGCAATGCGCTTCTTCATCGCTTGCCCTCCACGACCCGTAGAACTGCCTCGACACAGTCGATTTTTGCCCCTGGGGCGAATCCATGGCCGAGATTGAAGATATGGCCCGGAGAATCTCCAGCCTCAGCGAGCACACGACGTGCGGCGGACTTTGCCGCTTCAACAGAACCATGCATCCTAGCAGGGTCTAAATTCCCTTGAAAGCAAAATTTTTCCCCGTAAAGACGACGATTTTCTGCAAGGTTATCTCTCCAATCTAGAGACATAGCCTGAATGTCAAGCGTACGCATTTCATTGTGAAGATGGCCTGAACCTCGAGCGTAATGAATTAATGGAACAAATTTATCGCACTTCTTCCGAAATACATCAATTGCTTTCTTGGTTGCTGGTAAAACGATATCTCGGTAATCTTGATTGCTCAACATACCAGCCCATGTATCGAACATTTGCACTGCATCTGCTTTACCGTGATTGGCCTGATCTGCCAATAAATCACCCACAACAACTGCAAGTTTATCCAAGAGTTCCTTTGCTGATTTGGGGTTTGAATGGATTAACGCCCTTGTTTGATGGAAATCCTTGTCTCCCGTTCCACCCGCGATGAGATACATTGCCACAGTCCAAGGACAGCCCACGAAACCCAAGCGAGCAACATCCCGTTCAACGTGATCTTCCAAGGCGCGAAGAGCGTTTGCGGCCCAAGGTGCATGAGCGCGGGAATTGAAACTCCCCCAGTTGTCTAAGTCGTCCCATTCGAAAGCGTCTATCCGAATTCCACCACCAAACTCTACTTCGTAACCAAGTCCGGGTAGAGGGGTAAGAATATCGCTAAACACAATCGCAGCATCAATTTGCGGATAACGAGTTAGAGGTTGCGTAGTTACTTCGAGACAAAGATCTAAGTCCATACATCTCTCCATGAAGGACGTTTCTTTGGAAATTGCTCGATACTCTGGAAGGTGGCGACCAGCCTGCCTCATGAACCAAACTGGAGGCCGGTCTACCGGTTCCCGCCTAAGAGCAGATTTTATCCGATCTTTTCCGTTCATGTCTTTACCTCAATTTCAATCAAAGTCGAATCGAGAGCCCTACACAAATCATCGATATTTTCTCTCGTGTGGGCTGTAGATAGGAATCCAATCTCGTAGGCGGACGGAGCCAGCATATGTCCACGAGCTAGTAGACCATAATGTAGGTCTGCATAGCGAGACCCCGATTCTGAAGGGATATCTGCAGCGCTACGGATCAAATCATCTGAAGGAGGAGACATCCAGAACATGCTCCCGACTCGAACGAGATTAAAGGGAAAATTATGTTTTGATAGAATTTGATTTATGCTATCTTCCAAATAAATTCCAAGAGCCTCGAGTTTGTCATAACATGAGTTGTCTAACAAATCGATCGCGGCACTTCCAGCTGCCATTGCGAGTGGATTTCCTGATAATGTGCCAGCTTGGTATACTGGACCTTCTGGTGCTAGCTGGGACATGATTTCATCTCTCGCACCATATGCACCCACAGGTAACCCTCCCCCGATTGCTTTCCCTAGAGTGGTAATATCTGGCTGTATGTCAAGGACTGACGAGACGCCACCTTGTTGGAAACGAAAACCTGTGATTACTTCATCGAAGATAAGTAGAACTTGGTGCTCATCACATAAATCTCGAATTCTTTGCAGGAATTCTGGACGCTGTGGTAACAGCCCATTGTTTGCTGGCAAGGGTTCAATGATTACACAAGCAAGAGTTTTGCCATGCATGCTAAACGCATGTTCTAACATTTCTTCATCATTGAGTTGTAGAATTAGTGTATCACCTACCGTGCCTTGGGGGATACCTGGACTACCTGCGATTCCGAGTGTCGCAATTCCGCTCCCAGCCTTTGCTAAGAGTGAGTCGACATGGCCATGGTAACATCCTTCAAATTTTAGAATCCCATCTCGACCAGTTACCCCTCGTGCTAAGCGGACCGCAGACATCACGGCCTCAGTTCCAGAACTTACAAATCGAACCTTGTCAATATTTGGGAAGCGGGCTTTGATTCGTAATGCCATCTCGATTTCACCTACATGTGGAGCGCCAAATGATGTACCTTTCTCCATAGTTTCACGAATTGCATCTAACACATTTTCAGGCGCATGCCCATGAATCATCGGACCCCATGATTGGATGTAATCGACATACTCGTTTCCATCTTCGTCTGTTACACAAGCACCTTTTGCTTGAGCAAAATAGACAGGAGAGCCGTGGACTGATTTGAATGCACGAACTGGAGAATTGACTCCGCCAACGAGATGTTTGCAGGCTTTCTCATGTAGGGAAAAAGAACGGGGTCTGGGGTGGCTCTCTTTCATGTTAGCCAACCCTGTTCTAGCGCACGGCGAGCATGGTATGTGACAATTAGTTCGGCACCAGATCGACGAATAGAGTGAAGGGTTTCGTTCACCATGCGGCCGAGATGGTCATCGTCTTTTGCTACCGAATTCAGCATTGCATATTCTCCGCTTACGTGATAGGCAGCCACAGGTCTAAGAGATCTGTCAGCAACAGCACTGATAATGTCCAAGTAGGGAAGTGCGGGCTTGATCATGACTATGTCTGCACCCTCTTCTATGTCCATATCAACCTCCAACAGGGCTTCTCGAACAGTTGATCTGAAGTCCATTTGGTGACTTGAGCGACCCCATTTTGATGGAGCACTATGCGCTGCTTCTTGGAATGGACCATAAAATGAGGAGGCATATTTTGCCGAATAAGCGAGTATGCCGGTTGTTGTATGTCCTTCTTTCTCAAGACCAGAACGAACATGAGCGACTCGGTGATCCATCATATCTGACAGAGCAACGTAATCTACTCCTGCGTCTGCAAGAGCAATTGCTTGTCGAGTCAGGTGAGGGAGAGTCGAATCATTGTCTATGTGGCCGTTAACGATTATCCCGCAATTCCCATGATCAGTGTATGTGCAAAGACATACATCTGCAAGTATTACTAGTGATTCTCCATGTTTTTCCCTCAAAGAACGAGTCGCCTGAATTAGAGGATTATCGGGAGTAGATGCCATTGTACCGGTTGCGTCCCGGTGAGACTTGTCAATTACTGGAAACAACATCACTGCAGATATACCCAGAGCCATATCAGAAGCCACGGTTTCCATCAGAACATCGACAGATTGTCGATTAATCCCCACTAAACTATCAATGGGTTCATCCACTCCGTTTCCTGATACGACAAAATGTGGCTGAATTAGGTGGTCTGCCCATTGAGACCCATTCATCAATCGCCTCCTTCCGGAGGTTGCACGATTAATCCGTGGTCTAATCATGAACTCGCCTCTATGTGGTGCTTCCACCATTCCATCATAGCATCACCGGTGGGTAGTTCTAACACAGCAAGAGCTGTAAGTTGCTGAAAACCCAATTCTTGCGCCACTGCAAGTGTCCGTTGTCCAATACAAAGAACATTGTCCGGTATTGGGAGATTAGCATTCATCCATGTCTCAGCACTTGATCCCGAACCAAGAAGTAGAACATCACTAGGATACATCTCTGGAACCGTACTCAACTTTCTTGGACGATTATCATAAGCGACAAACGTCTCTACTTGAAATCCTATTTCAGAAAGGCGTTCTGCCAAATCAGTAGAACCTAAATTGGAACGTGGTAAGATAATGTTTGGTCGTTGTGGAAACCATTCTTCCATCCACACAACCATTTCTTGACCGTCCGCCGCCATTGGACATGCAGAAGCAGCCATGCCGAGTTGAAAGCACTCCATAGCAGTGCCCTCACCCAATGCAAGCCATGGGATACGCCCTATATATGGAATGGATTGTATTGATTCTACTGCACAACGAGCTGCTGAAGGTGAGGTTAGCACTAGCCATGGCCATTCACTTCGGGGTTTCTGGTCTAAACCTATGTCTCTTGGCCATGAATTAGAATTAGAGGCAATTTCGATGACTGGATAATGTAAAACTGACGTTCCGGATGCCGCGATCCCTTTTGTAAATCGCGGGGATATCACCGTAGATATCAGACGAGGATGTTCGATTTTTATTGGTTTCTTAACCTCTGATTTGGAAACCGGAGGTTGACTAGGAATACTATTCAGATCCCCCTCAAATCGGTGTAATACTACTGGAAGACCGTTCGCAATATTGTGTCGCCAATCATCTTCAGCAACAACTGAAGATATCCATCCATCGTTGTCCCAAATACCGGCAGGATGTGTACAACCACCACCCCAATTACGTAATATCGAGCGCTCGCTGGTTACACTAAGTTCAGTTGGAGGATGGTTTAGAAAATCGCGGATATTTTGCAAGTCACTGGAACTCCTTGAATGAACAACAATACTACCCTGTCCTGGGGCACATGGCCATTTAGATCGATCTAACCTGTAAGCATTGAGAGATAATATTTCATTAGAAAATACACCTTCTTGGCTTAATCTAGACAAGCCCGCTTCTGCCAAAATTAGGGCGTCCACCCAACCTAAGACCAATTTCTTGATTCGAGTTTCAACAGTTCCCCTAACCGCTAGAGGGATCAAATCTGGACGTATACCCACCGCAAATGATTGTCTACGGCTGGAAGCAGACCCAACACGCGCGTTATCTGGTAGTTTGGATAATGCAAACAGTGGGTCAAATGATTGGTCACCATTGAGAATTTCGCCCAATGTTACTGTATCTTCATCATTATCACGGGTAAGGAGAATGTCTGCTGTGGGGGCTCTTTCTAGATATGCTAGTGTCTCAACTCCTTCGTTCGGCTCAATTGGAACGTCTTTGCTAGAGTGGACTGCTAGGTCTACTTCTTCAGATAACAAGGCTGCATCTATACCGAGGGTGAACTGGCCTAGAAATGATGCTAAATCACCTCCCAAGGATCGGTCGCCACTAGACTCCATTCCAATAATCGTGGATGAGATGCCGGCATTACGTAATTTATCGGCAACTTTCTCTGCTTGATGCATGGCCAAGCGGGACTTACGAGTGCCGATTCTTATCCTCATTTCCTTTAGCTCCTAATTCGACTACTGATTCGATTGATTGCACTATTCCTAGTAGTTGGCTCAATGAGGTTTCTGGAATCCCTTTACTGTCTTCCGTAATCCAACTTCTTATGATTTCATCATCGATTCTGGTTTGTTGGGTTTTTCCTATTTTGTGGGCTATATTTTTGACAATTCTCTCAACATGTTCATGACTGACACCTGTAGATTCTGCATCCCAATGTTCCACTATATCCCTCATTTGCATGTGTAATTGTCGCCTCCATTCTGAACTCGAACGAAGGCGAATCAGACGTTTGTGACCATCTACAACTTCCTCTATAACCGAGATTGATTGTTTCTTTATTTCATCGAGTTTTTTATCAGAACTATACCCATGGGCTGCTTTAATCCAATGCTTCATGCCCAACAAATTCTGTGAGGAGTTAATTGCCGAAGGGTCAACTGAAGGAGGCCAAGAGAAATCCAATATGGTGCATGGAGTCGAGGTTATCAGTGGATAATCGCTGTCGAAGAGCGGTTTTGAGCGTCTAAGTATGGAGATTATTAGATCGACTTCAACTGGGGTTCCCGCCAACCAATCCTCCATTGATACTGCAGTTACTTCTTGGAATCGACTGCCTAACCGTTCTTTCGCTTTAGATACTGAACGATTCGCTACCAATATATTTTCTAGACCCAAGTCAAGTAGACTGAATATCGCTTGAGACCCCATTTCTCCACACCCTAGAACTACAATTTTGATATCCTTGTTCCCCTGAGATTCTACGAATCGATTAACTTCGTCTAATGCTAGTGTAAACATTGATCGTGTAGTGTGATTTAAATTCAAGATTCTTCTTACTCGCCTGTTTGCGCTAATTACTGTGTCTAGTTCTTCAGACGTTGATTGCCCGATTAAATTTCTCGAACGATGCCAGTTGATGGCTTTCCTGAATTGACCCATGACTTGTAATTCTCCTAAAACCAAAGAATCCAAGCCACTTGCGATAGTAACTAAATTAGACCAAGCTTCAATTCCTTCATGTGAAATCATTTTACTCTTGACAGTAGGGTGGAGTTTTCGTATAGCGTTCTCAAGTTTCTCCAAGGATGTATTGAATCCCACAAACAGAACTCTGTTACATGTCGAGAATTCAAAAATATCACACTTACAAATCTCTGCGATACTGGTGATTTTGTTTTCACGCTCGACTTCAGTCATCCCTTCGCTAGAGAGCTTTAGGATATCGTCGTGGGAATCGACGGAGATTTTCAAGCCTAGTGATACTATGCTTTTCGCGTCACTGACTTGGTTCCCCACCGATCCTGACCACCCGGTGGTACCGGCCATAGGGTAACTGGTGTAACATCCCCTCCATAAGGGTGAGTTAGAGTCAATGAATTGTCAATCTCTCAGATTATCTTGCTTATTCACAAACTATTGAGTACTGGTGTATTGAATTTGATTCATGAATAAAATGAGATACCGGATGATGGGCAACACTGGGATACAAGTATCGGTTCTAAGCTATGGGTTTTGGGCTACCTATGGGGTCAAAGAGAAACTCTCCGGAGATGATGGAATTGAGAGGGCGACTGAACTCCTGAGAAAATGTCGACTAGCTGGGATTAATTGTTTCGACCATGCTGAAGCATACGGCTTACCCAATGGGGAAGCAGAACGAATTTTTGGCATTGCACTGAAAAAACTACAGAATGAAGATTCTAATCTTTGGAGGCGCAGCGAACTTGTAATCACAACAAAGGTATTCTGGGGAGGAGAAGGTGTGAATGAATCAGGTTTGTCTAGAAAACACATTCTGGAAGGCTTGTCTAAATCACTTGAAAGGCTACAATTAGATTACGTCGACATGGTTTTTTGCCACAGACCAGACCCGTTCACTCCGACTTCGACAGTTGTGCGAGCAATGACTGATGTGATCCGAAATGGAATGGCCACCTCGTGGGGGACAAGTGAATGGTCTGCGCAGCAAATCACAGAAGCCTTCTGGATAGCAAAAAATGAGGGACTTGAACCACCACAATATGAACAACCGCAATACAATATGTTACATCGTGACAGATTTGAGAATGAGTATTTTCCAATGTTTAGATCCCCATACAACATTGGCACAACAATTTGGAGTCCCCTAAATTCTGGTCTTTTGACGGGCAAATATAATGATGGAATTCCCGAAGGTTCTAGAGCTACTATCGAATTATATTCCTGGATGGATGATAAACTCACTCAAGCACGCAAGGATGGACATATCGATCGTATACGCGCTCTTACCTCATATGCTATAGAAGAACTCAACTGCACTATGGCGCAATTAGCACTTGCTTGGTGTTTGAAAAATCCAAATGTATCCACCATTCTCCTTGGAGCGACAAATTCAGAGCAATTGGAAGAAAACTTGGGCTGTGTTTCAGTTGCACTCCAAATGACTGAGAAACATCTGGAAGCGATTGAAGAAATCCTCGACAATCGACCCAGTGATTGGATAGGGCCGGGCGGCTCCGGCAATCGTGTCCTGAATACATTATGATGCGGACCCCTGAAAAGAAAAGTTCTCCGGAGTAGAGTCATGGAAGTAGAAAATCAGCGCTCCCCGCTGTTGATTCTTTTCCTAGTAGTCCTAATCGATATGATTGGTTTTACACTCGTGATACCTTTCCTAACATATTTCGTTCAAGACCTTGCTGAGGCGGATGGCTTCATTGATATGGGGTCTAGGGATTGGTGGGTGGGTATAGTCCTTGCATCCTACACATTAGGACAATTTCTTTTCACACCCATACTCGGATCTCTCTCCGACCGAATTGGGCGGCGTCCAATAGTGATGTTTGGCCTATTATGCAACACTATCTTCTTCATTTCCTTCGGGCTTGCCTCTACGCTTTGGATGGCCATTGCTGTCCGCTTCCTTGCCGGAGCGGGTAATGGCAATATTGCTGTTACTCGCGCCTACATAGGAGATATCAGTACGAGAGAACAACTTCCAGCGAGGATGGGGATCATTGGTGCTTCATTTGGTCTCGGATTCATGATTGGTCCATTTGTTGGAGGCATCCTAACAGATCCATCAAACACCTTTGGTGGACCATTTGCGACCGATTGGTGGGAAGCGCATCCATACTTCCTGCCTTGTCTCACCGCAGGCCTGCTTTCTGCAATATCCTTCGTTTTTGCAATCCGCATGCTACCTGAGAGCCTACCGAAAGAAAAGAGAAGCCACAATGATGGAGAAATAGCAGGATTCAAAGTGGTATTAAGAAATCTTGTTGGCGTTAGAGACCTTTCCCCAAATGTTCGCCGCTTAATCTTCGTCAACGCATCTTTCCTTCTAGCATTTACAATGATGCATACGACGTTCATCCTGTTTACGGCATTGCCAATCGAAAACGGAGGATTGGGTTACGATGAAAGAATGAATGGATACATATTCGCATTTGTTGGCTTAGTCGGCGTAATCGTCCAGGGAGGTTTAATTCGACCACTATCAAAACACTTTGATGTTAGGAAACTCATGGTTGTTGGTATTGTTATTACTGCATTTGGCCTTGGATGGATACCATATCTAGAACCCGAACCACTAGTAGTTGTTTTATTGGCGATGACTTTCATTGCCGCAGGTAACGGATTATTCCAACCCACCCAATCCACGCTAATAACAACTGAAACCAAATTCAATAATCTTGACCTCGGGCGAGTAATGGGTGCTCAGGAGGGCTATGGAGCACTATCACGGATTATTGGACCTATACTAGCCGCCTTCATTTGGGCTGCAACAGTTGATGGTACTGGATTGTTTTCCTACCACACAGTTTTCCGAATTGCGGGACTCATCGCTGTATTCGGTGTCCTAATCCAATGGGGAATCGTGCAATCACAGGATTAAACACCCACATCGATATTGGAGTGTTTAAATCGAGTCATGTCCTTACCTAGACATGACTTACGTCTATGAATGTCAGAATTGTGGAAACAGAAAGACATTTTCTGAGGAAGTCGATATATCCCGAGACAAGAGTGTTGGATTCAAAACAAGTTGTTGTCAAAAATGTAGTAATCAGGAATGCAAAGATTATGCTGAATGCGATTGTTTTGAGGAATGGAGTCGGATACAGATGGGCATTTTCCTAAAGATGATTAAAGAAGGAAAGATTTCATGGAATTTCTTCAAATCAGATTACGATGAATAACCCATCTTCATAGCCCCAATACTCTGAACAGTACCATGGACGAAGTTCCCAAGGGTGTGGCAATGCCTGTGGCAAGGGTTGCAAAACCACGAGATTCTACGTCTATTCTCATTACACGTAACGGATCTAAGGGTCCAGAAGTCCTTCTCGCTCACCGTATCCCTACTCTTCGAGCCTTCGCCGACTTCTGGGCACTACCAGGAGGAGGAATCCGAGGCCATGACACTGAAGCTGCTGCATCTATCAAAGGACTTGAACAAATTGAGGACGATTGGCCCGCAGTATATGCAGCAATTCTCCGCGAGACTGCTGAGGAGGTTGGCCTAGCTATCGATGACGGGAAAATAGAACGTGTTCCAATGGCATTACGTCATGCTATAATCGAAGACTCGAATGCTTGGATTGAGGCTGTTGAAAACGGTGTGATACCCGCTTCTCCAAGAGGGATTACTCACATCGGAACAAGGACAACACCGCCTTTCGCTCCTCTGAGATTCAAGAATCGATTCATGCATGTTCACCTCAATGATGGAGCACCTGATCCCGAACTACTTGACATAGGTAGCGAATTTGATGAACTTCTCTGGATGCATCCAGCGGATGCTGTGAAGGTTTGGAAATCAGGAAATATGCTCACTGCACCTCCTATAGTCACATTACTTCGGGATGTTGCTCATGCACTAGAAGTAAATGACGACGATATACACGCGGCTATGACATCAATGGCATCTGAACCTAAATCAGGAGAACACCGTATCGAACTCGCACCTAAAATTGAGTGTGTTCCTTTACGGACTGCAACTCTTCCTCCTGCAACTCACACAAACTGCTTCATTCTAGGCGAGCAAGGTGGTGATCGACTCATCATCGACCCCGCTGCGAGAACCCCTGAAGAACTCGCATATCTCCAACGACGAATACAAGGAATCGAAGAAGATGGAGGAAACATCATCGCGACTATATTCACTCATCGCCACCAGGACCACATCGGTGATCTATCCAAAATTGCAGAAATGTATACTGCACCAATCTGGGCCACTCTAGAGACACTGTTAGCACTCCCTGACTCTAAGGAAAATCGAGTATTGGAAGAAGGAGACATCATCTCACTCAATGGTCCGAGTGGAGTTATGGAGTGGACGGTGTATGTCACACCAGGTCACTGCCCAGGACATATCTGCCTAGCATCCGATCGCTACCTTGTTTCTGGAGATCTAGCCGTGATGGTCGGGACAATTCTCATTCCAAGTTCAGACGGCGACATGGATGCTTACATCGATAGCTTGGAGAGAATGCGTGCACTCAATCCAGAGATATTATTTCCAGCTCATGGCCCCTTCACCCATCGCCCCGAGAAATTACTGGATCGATACATCAAACACCGAAGTGGTCGCCATGAACGTGTTCTAGAAGCGGTTACCTCTGGTCTATGCTCTATCGAAGAAATTGCAAACCACGCATATTCTGATACTCCAGATGCGCATCCAATGCTCAAGGTTGACCAGACACTTTCTCACCTGTCCTCACATGAGGCGGCAGGTCGAATTCGAAGAGAAAATGGGAAATGGGTTCAGAATTTACATTTCTAATTCAATACGGGGGTATTTGGAAATACAGGCTCAATAAAAACGTCATGTGGATTCTAATCAAGATGCGATTGAAGTGTTTCAAAAAGCGCTCCTTCAGGCTCAAAATAATGCAGAATCAAAACAAAAACCCTCTGACACTGTGGATGAAAATTTAGATAGCCAGATCGTGTTCGGTGGAAAGGTTTCTTCGGATTCAGCAACTGGTGCACAATTGAATCCGTTTACAGGTATAGAAAAAAGAAATCTTCCTTCATGGGCACTCTTCTTGTCGGGATTGCTTGTCCTTCCGCTTTTTTCTGGAACAGTCAGTTCTATCCTAATTGAGGTATCTCACAGTTCAGGTCAGGAATATTTTTCGCACGATGGATGGACAAGAGAACCGAATATTACTATCCAAAATGAGACCTATTCTGTGCGTGAATATCATCTCGGAAGTGGATTTGAAGAAGAATATCCAGGTAATAGTTGGGATATTGTGGTTGAAGGTGACCTAGGCTTTGCTGTTGGAGGTACTGCGATACTTTTTGGAAATTACCAAGGGCCGGAAAGTCAACATCAAGTGTTTGAAATCGATGGAGAGACATGGTATGAAATGCATGTTGAGAACTGCCGTTCTTGCAGCAGATGCTGGAGCGCGGAGGAGGGATGTGATTGTTCTTCATGTAATGATGTTAATGTATTCATNAAAATTGATGGAGCAGCTGTAAATATAGCTACTAATTCATCTAATGGTGCTGATTTTGTANGGTATTGGTCTGGAGGAAATGTGGGAATTTTCGCACTCGAAATCATAGGTTTCCTGATAATGCCGATTTCATTCATTGGAGGAATCATCTGGGGATTCAAAACTGATAGGAAGCCTTTCTCGTATGGCATTATCTCTGCGGTGGCTGTAGCGTTTGTAATCGATGGAGATTTCATGGTCTAGAATTGACCGTTATATCAATCGGAGTCATTACAAATACTAGCACATTGAATCTCGAACGTGGATTCAGATCAAGACGCTATCGAGGCGTTTCAGAAAGCGCTCTCACAGGCTCAAAATGATTCAGAACCAAAACAAACTCCTGCCTATGCGGCTGAAGAGNGGAATTTAGATGGAGAACTAATGTTCTCTGGAAGTGTTTCTCCAAATACGTCGACGCCTACTCAATCAAACCCTGCGTTATTTACGGTATATGAGGAAAAGGAAGTATCGTCAAACCAATTCTGGGGATTATTCCTGATGGGGTTGATCGTACTTCCAGCAATAACTTGGATCACCAGCATAGCAATAATTGAGAGTTCTGAATATGAGGATGGNCTATANTATGAATCAAATCGGCCAATCTANACTNATAATGTTACGATTGGGGAGGAAATCTACTACGTCCATGAATTCCACCTAGGAGATGGATTTAGTAACGAACTAGAAGGAAACCTGGGAGTTTGGGCAATCACAGTTGAAGGTATTGTAGGCAATGAGACAACGGCGGGAAGAGGGGTAATCAGAGGATTTAATGACGCAGCTGAAACCGATCTCGGAATGGATGACGACGGAAATTTATGGCATAAAATGGATTTTTTCTTTTATGCTTACCGTGATGACAATTGGAATACCTATTATGACGGCTACTGCGAGTGGGAAGGAGACGCTGAAGAGTGGGAATCCGACACCAAATGGTGGTGCAAGTATGACGCAGACGACGAGGAATGGGACGACTGGTGGTATTATTGTGAGCATCATGATCCAAACTGGTATTGCACTGACGTCTTCGGACAGAGTGAGGACTACGAGCACTCGGCAGAAGGGAGTTGGTGGTCAACTGAACCGGACTTAAACGAAGACCTAATTGTCTACATCAAATTTGATGGTGATACCGTTGATGTCGCCACTCAAAATAGCACAAGCCCGACTGAGGTGAATTACTGGTCTGAAGAAATAGAGGACAGAAGGAATTTTGAGTTCCTCCCCTTGGTTATCTGGCCGATTTCATTCATTGGAGGAATCATCTGGGGATTCAAAACTGATAGGAAGCCTTTCGCGTATGGTATTATGACTGCAGGTTTGCTAGCCTTAGTATTGCCATTTGTTGCTTTGATAATCATAGTGATGTTTTTCGGATACTACTGAAATCTGAAACCGGCAGCATCATTTGGCCCCCAAATATTGTCACATTATGGAGGACCCGTTGGGGACAGAGGCTGCTCATTTCGACGAGAAATTTGTCGAAGGAAGTGGAGGTTGGCACCTTCGAACTCTTGTCTGGACTCCGAAGGTAATAGACGATGCAACAAATCGACCAGTGGTAGTTATTCCAGGATGGACTTCGGTAGTTGAAGGTTGGATTCCACTTCTGGCAGATTGGGTGAGACATCGTCCAGTCATATACATCGAAACTCGAGAAAAAAACTACACTAAGAGTCCTGATGGACATCGAGAACGGGCAATTGATCACTCGATACCTAACCACGCATTGGATATGGATGCCATAGTGCGCAATCTTGGACATGATCCATCTGAGTGTGATTGGTTCGCATCCTCACTAGGTTCAACGAGTATACTTCATGGATTGAAAGAAGGGACACTTTCAGTGCGGACTGCTTTCTTACTCGCCCCAAATTCAGAATTCAAATTCCCCTTGTGGATGGTTTTTCTTTCTGGTTTTCCATGGTGGGTTTATCCTCCAATAATGCGTATGATTGCAATTCCATATATGCGCTGGAAAGTAAAGGAACCTGGACAGAAAATACGCTATACGCGCACCATGCGAAATGCTGACATGCGTCGACTCAAACTCTCAACTCGTTCGAATCGCGCCTACTCAGTGTGGGATGGANTTCAGGATGTGACAGCACCAATCGCTATCTGTGTCGCCAAATCCGACGTGCTACATGCACATGACGATGCAATTCGTATTGCGGAGACACTTGAGAATGGTGAAGTGATTGAGGTAGTCAGTAACCAATTCGCTCACGAAGCTGAGATACGTCCAATTATCGAACAATGGATTACACGTGTGACTGAATGAATGTCGAAACAGAATCCATTCATCCAGTCGTGTTCTCCGACAAAGGCAAAAACTCGAATCGAACGTGGAGGTGCATGCGCAACCTCGCAATGGCCTTTGTCGGCATCCTTCTAATTGCAGGCATCGCATCTGCGGAAATTTACATTCCAGGTCCAGCAGAGACAGACATGATGGACTATACTATGACCTACGAATACACACTTCCTGAATGGATGGATTCTGCTTGTCAGAACTCTCTCGCTTGTCGTTATGAAACTACCAGTGACAAAAATATCGTACACACATACTATGGGCTGAATCAAGGGGGTACCATGGAACTGGTCATCATCAATGGAGAAGCACAGACCTACAACATCACTGTAAGTGGCTTTGAGATAGTTCCGGATAAATTGGAAATTACGACTGGTTCAACACTTGTTTTCACGGTAGATAACAACGACACAATGGCTAACATCATACTTCCTTGGAATCCCGATGACCCTGAACCTGAATCCACGCCAGGATTCGGTGCAGAACTCATCCTTTTCGCGATCATGATAGCACTAATTCGAAAGCGACAATCATGGAGTTAATTCGAAATCATCATCGTCATCTCCGAACGGATCGTCGGATTCACCACCTACCTCTGCAATCCGGAAATGCATATACAACCCCTCAATGATTCCATAGGGCCAATCTGGAT
Source organism: Methanobacteriota archaeon (assembly GCA_002712285.1). Classification (GTDB taxonomy): domain Archaea; phylum Thermoplasmatota; class Poseidoniia; order Poseidoniales; family Thalassarchaeaceae; genus MGIIb-N2. The sequence continues at coordinate 3,652 of PATC01000001.1, read as the reverse complement.
TCTCCTTTCCATATCGCGCACGGATCATTCCCGATTGACTACCATGTACTCTAAGAGGTATACTGAGCCTACGTAATAGCCCCTGATGGAAGCCACCGTATGAAATTGGTACGCTGACTCCTGCACGGTCCAAAACATGACTATGCGCATCCCCCTCAATATCGATTGGATCAACCGCTTCTACAATGTGGTTTACAATCTCGGCGAATCCTGATTCATTTCCACCTTCATAGCTGATTTTCTCTATCTCTGACCAAATACCACACGGATCAACTTCACCCTTGAGATATTGCAACCACACGTGATGGCTTAGAGCTGTGAAGATACGTGGATCAAATGCAGCACGGTCCCAAAGTGCATATGGGCCACGCTTCCATTCATTGGGATCAGGGAGTAAACCATACCGAAGAAATGCTTCACGAAGTCCACCGAGACGGGTCGGATCTCGAACAACATGAGCGTTAGCTAATGCCTCCTCAACAAGTAACCAATTATCCACTACATCGTCTATTCGACTCATGTATATCTCCCGATATTGGCTCGATTCAGGAGACAAGGAACCATACGTCTCAATAAGACGCTGGAGGTGACTAGTCCACGCTGAATCTACACAGTGATGGAAGTACTCATGATCGAATCCAAACAAGAAACAAAGATCTAGAGCGATTTCTGGGGCATTCACGACACCATCTTGTTCCATCTGACCAGCGACGCGGGCCGCCATCTCTGCGAGACAATCAGATTCCACATGAATACCCCAATCTGTATCCGGACGCATTCGTCCATCCTCAATACGCATCATTGGACGATACCAGAAACAACGTACACCCGGATCATTCTCTCCTACTGATTCTGGTTGATCTGAATCTGCTAGTATTGACAACCCGCCGCGCGGGATTTTCATCGTTGGGATACCCGGTTGCACGAACATGAAGCATATTCCACGGTTCTTCAAGCGATTCCCTATTGAAGGGTCGACAAGGCTCCTTCACTTGGCGGCCCCTATGCGTGAACAATCGTCGAGCTTCGATATCGCTCGGATGGTGGTGGAACTCAGAGCACACATCGGTGCACGGGTTCGCAAGGCGTATCAGCCTCATTGGGAACAGGTCATGCTACGACTGAACTCCAAGACCGATGGAGCATCTGATCTCGTAATAGTGCGTGGACGACGACTCTACCTCTCAGACCGTGATAGACCAATGCCTATGTCACCCTCACCATTCGCAATGGTGCTCAGGAAATATCTGAGCAATGGTAGACTTGTAGATGTAACACAGCATGGGTTTGATCGGATTTTGACTCTTCATATCGACACTGCAGTAGGTGTCCACCGTCTTGTAATTGAGATGTTTCGAGATGGAAACGTAATTCTTCTTGACCCAGAAGGAGTGATTATTCAACCACTCACTTCAACAGAATATGCCTCACGAATTCTAAAGCGTGGAGAAGTATACGATTGGCCCCCCGCTCAAGTAGATCCGCGCGATCTTGATGCTGATGGATTGAATGAAATCCTCAAAGTTAGTGATGCTGACATTGTAAGGACATTAGCAGCAAAAGTAAACCTCGGCCGAGGATATGCCAATGCAATCTGTGCAGCGACTGGTATCGATCCCTCAACGCCTATATCCAATCTAAATGAAAATGAAAAAAACGGAATTATGGATGTTATAACCTCGATGCTTGGAGGCATCGATTCCACAAATGCGCATGGATGGGCCAAGGATACTGAATCTCTGAATCTAATCAAAACAGGTGTCTCAACTGGAGAAATGCCTCCATATCTGGAGATCGCTCCCGTGGCCCTTGCCCACATGGACGAGAGGTTACAGATTGAACACCCAAGCCTTTCGGCAGCAATCGATGCATGGTGGGGTGCACACGATTCTGCGGCATATGCTCGACGTGAAATGGAAAAAATGGTCGAAATCGGCGAAGCAGAAGAAACAGCTGGGAGTCGCTTAGGTCGACGTGCTGAACAACAAGAACAGGCAATCGGACGCTTTCATGAGAAAGCTGGGAAAGCCCAGAATATTGCGACGATGATTACCGAAAACTGGGAACATGTGAATTCACTTCTCATACAGATCCGTCAAGCGGTGGAAAAACAAGGTTGGGATGGTGTACGTGCTGCTGTCAAAGATGTAGAATGGATACAATCAGTGGACCCAGCAAAGCGAACAATGCAAGCTTTCCTACCCAACGAAGATGGACGACCAGGAATACGAATTGAGTTGTATGTTGATGAAACAGTTCACCAAAACGCACAACGTCATTTCACTGTCGCTCGTACTCAGAAGGACAAAGCAAAGGGTGCGACAAAGGCACTTGAGGACACTGAACGAAAGAAACGAAAGGAGGAGAAACAACGCGCAAAAGATGAGGCTGCTGGCCGAGTAGGGCGTGTAAAACGTTCAAAGAAACTATGGTTTGAACGACACCGCTGGACGATGCTTAGTGACGGTCGACTAATGGTTGGTGGACGTGATGCACGTGGAAATGATACTATTGTGAAGAAACATCTCGGTAGGGAAGACATCTATGTTCACGCGGACCTACATGGCGCACCGTCCTGTTCCATCCGTGTTGCAGAAGGATTCCAAACTGATTCAGCTCCAAATCCAACATTACCCGAGCATATTCTCCCCCTAAGACTCACTCAATCTTCCGATTTCGGTTCTCCAAACGAAATGATTCTCGAAGAAGCTGCGCAGATGGCAGTGTGCTGGTCAAGAGCTTGGGGTGGAGGGGGGGGTGCAGCAACTGCATACCATGTTGGTTCCAATCAAGTGTCAAAAACGGCGGAGACTGGAGAGTCACTTGGCCGAGGAGCTTTCGTAATTCGGGGTCAACGAAACTGGCATCGTAATATGGCCACCGAGATTAGTCTGGGAGTGGTAGCAATCAACGGAATCCCACTCCCACTCGTTGGTACTCCAGCTGCCATCGAATCCGTCTGTGAACGTTGGATTCGGCTTCAACCAGGAACGTTGAAGAAAGAGAGTATTGCAAATCAAATCGCGAAGGCTACTGGATTAGTGCATGACGATATTCTTGGTTGTTTACCTCCAGGGAATCTACAAATTGTGGAGGACCGGCAATTAATTACTCAATCCAAATGAGAATTAGAGTAGTGAATTTTACAGGTTTTCCTAAATTTTGAATTCGCAATCACTCTTCTTGATCTACGTAATCATCATATGAATTTTCGATATACTCGATTCGATCTTGGTCAAGATCATATGAATCTGCTAACAACATAAGGAGGCGGCGCTCATCGTTAGAGATTACTCCGTCTTTCATTGTCTTGATGTATGCTTCAAGATATTTATTTTCAACATCAGAAAATTCTGACGGAAGGATTCGTCCCGAAAGCCCATCTATCACTGAGATCACAGGTTTACGTACTACTATAACACCAATTCCAACCATTACCCCCCCCATAATTCCGTAACCTACCAGGCTCTCCATGATTTCACTCCCAATTACGAATGAAATGACTCCTAGGCTGGTGAATACAGCAGTTCTAAATGTCGCCCTTAATTTCTTGTCGATTCCAAAAACAGAATCTTTCAAACTTGCATGAACGAACATCAATGCCTCAAAAGAAATCGCAAGTGGCATAATCGCGAGTGATGAAGTCCAAAGG